>CAMNGY010000333.1 GCA_946538795.1 uncultured Treponema sp. | reverse complement strand
ATTCATTCCAGGTGCGCCCGCCGTACTCGGGGGAAACCATGTCCGTCCTCTGGGACAACAGCAGGATGGAAGCCTCAAGGTCAAGGGCCGTCTCGCCCAGTATTATATTGGTATATTTCGTCTCAAACGTGGACAGCCCTTCCGTATCCCCGGTCCCGCCGGAAGCGGGCTGCCGCATGCAGGAAGGAAGGGCAAGCACGGAGCAAAGGCCCAGCAAGGCCATGGACAGGAAGCTTTTTCTCATACGGAAAATTATACAAGCATCGCGAAGATAGTCAAGGGAAGCGGAAGGCCAAGTTCCCTATGGCGGTTTTTTCGTACTTGTGCTATAATGGCAGATTATGAACGGACCATCTCAGATAGCACAGAATTACGTCAACGTCGGCGTGGGCAAGACCCGCTTCGGCTTGCTCAAGACATTCGCACTCGGCATAATGGCCGGGGCGTTCATATCCATGGGGGCCTTGGGGAGCGCGATAGGTTCCGTGGGCCTGCAGCCCGCCGCCCTGTCCCGTGTCGTCAGCGCCCTGGTCTTCCCGATCGGGCTGGTTCTCGTCCTCTGCGCGGGAGGCGAGCTTTTCACGGGGAATTCCCTCATACTAATCCCGGTGCTTGAGAAGCGCATAAAGATAACGGACATGCTCAGGAACTGGGGCCTCGCCTATGCGGGCAACCTTGTGGGCAGCATACTCATAGCCGAGCTGGTAGTCCTGAGCGGCACGCTGAACCTGTACCCCGGCCTTTCCGAGGCCGTCATACGGACCGCCGACGCGAAGTGCGCCATCCCCCTGCACGCGGCCTTCATCAAGGGAATCCTGTGCAACTTCATGGTCTGCCTTGCCGTCTGGATCTCATTCGGGGCTACCGAGATGGCCGGAAAGATAAGCGCGACATACCTTCCGGTCTTCCTCTTCGTGCTGTGCGGATTCGAGCACTGCGTGGCCAACATGTACTTCATCCCGGCCGGCCTCTTCGCCAGCTACGTCTACCCGGAGGTAGCGGATGCCGCGGGCGCGATACACCTGGGCTGGCTGAGCTTCTTGCTGCGCAACCTCATCCCCGTCACCATCGGGAACCTCTTCGGCGGGGCCATCTGCGTCGGATGCGTCTACTGGGCGGCATACCTCAAGAGAAGATGAGAAAGGCTTCCCGGAAGAAGAAAGGCGACATTTTCGCGGGAACAACCCTCCTGTTCCTTATAATCCTTCTTTCCGGGAGGATATTCAGCATAGGCTGGGACGAATTCTATGCCACGGTCGAATTCAAGGACGACGGCAGCCCCAAAAACCTGGCGGACAGGAATCCGGGAGGACCTGCTGCCGCCGGCACGGGCAGCGAGGCCCTGGGACCGGCGGCCTTCGTCCCGGGCGGCAGCATCGTCGCCGACCCGCAGCCCGCAGAAAACGAGGGCGGGGAGCTGGACATACGCTGCCTGTCTTACTTTCGGAAGGCCTACCCCGACATAAGCTTCGCGCGGGGCTGGGATCCGGAGATCCAGGACTGGATAGTGACGGTGACGATCCCTGCGGACGGACGCGGTCCCGCCGTCAGGACCACGGACCTGTATTGGGCCGGCGGCTCCCTCCTCCCGGCAGAAGAGCTGGAGAGGCGGGAGGACTACTGGCCGGTCCTGTATGATTACCCCAGGAAGCTGGCAGACCCCGCGGACATGACGGAAGAGGAGAAGGAGGCCATAAAGGCATTCTCCTCCGCAGAAAACCGCAGGAACGGAGCCGGAAGCTCCATGTTCATATTCGACTTCATCTACCAGTCCGACACCCGCAGCCACCTGGAGGCAAACCTCACGCGAATCACATTCCTGCGGCACAAGGCCAACGTCCACAAGCGCATGGTCGCCTCCCTTGACCGCGTGGAGAAGAGGATTTCCGCCCTGGCGGCGGCGGACAGGGAGGTGTCGGCTTTCCTTGAGGGGCTGAAGTCCAACGACTCCTACCTCTGGAGGACCATAGCCGGGACCAAGCGCAAGTCATTCCACTCGCTGGGCATAGCCCTGGACGTGCTTCCCAAGAGCCAGGGCGGCAAGCACATATTCTGGAGCTGGGCCAAGGAGCGGCACCCTGACGACTGGATGCTGATTCCGCTGAAGAACCGCTGGATGCCTCCCGCGTCCGTCATAGATGCATTCGAGGCGGAAGGCTTCATCTGGGGCGGCAAGTGGGCCATCTGGGACAACATGCACTTCGAGTACCACCCGGAACTGCTGGAATTCAATTACAGGCGCTAGGCAAAAGCAGAATGGAAGAAGAAATCCTGCCGGAACTCAAGCCCCTCATCATCAGAATGCTGGACAACATAAAGCCCCGCTACGTCCCCCTGCCCCAGCCGGTCCTCCATCAGATCATCCTGTTCTCGTCGCTGGCGGCCCTGCTGCTCCTGACAATCTTCATATCCGCCAGGATCAGGTCCTGGGCAAAGAGGCGCAGGCGGGAGAAGGAGCTGCACGGCAACTTCAGCCGGATTCTTTCCGAGGCAGAGGAGAACCTGGGGATTGACATCATGTACTCGGAAAACGACGGCTCGCCCGGAACAAGCAGCCCCGGCCCCATCTGCCAAGGGCTGGCCGCCCGCTGCGCCGCGCTCGGCGAGAAAGTGGACGGCCACACGGGGCGCAAGGACAACTCCAAGAGAGTCGCCATGCTCGCATACAACATCTCGTGCAGCACGAAGATGACCCGCGAGCAGGCCGCCCTCTGCTTCTGCTGCGCGCTGGTCTCGGAGGCGGGACTGCTGGACCTGCCGGGCCAGCTCTTCTTCAGGGAGATCCTCAGCGCCAAGGAGCGCAAGCAGATCAGGGCCAGCGTAAAAGGGTTCACCGACTACATAGGCTTCATCCCCCGCTGCTACGACGAGTTCTTCATCGGGGCCAGCCTGCACCAGGGGGAGAACCTCGACGGCTCCGGCTACCCGGACGGCCTGAAAGGCTCCGAAATCCCCGTCCTGGCCCGGATAATCAGGGTTGCGAAAGACTACACGGCCCTGACGGAACCCCGGTCGCACGGCATTTTCATCCCCTTCACCCCGAAGGCGGCCGTACGCTACATGAAAAGGAGCAAGAAGCTTTACGACCAGAGGATTGTCAGCATCCTTGAAAAGCTGATATGAATTAGGGGACAATGACAAAATACAAAAGTGCGGGGGCGGAAGGCCCCCGCGAGCCGTCG
>CAMNGY010000332.1 GCA_946538795.1 uncultured Treponema sp. | reverse complement strand
ACACGAAGTCCGGGGACCGCACCCAGCCGCCGGCCATGACGGAGTCGGAGTGCAGCTGGACGTGGCAGGCCCACTCGCTGATGTATGAGAACACCAGCTGGGCGACCCCGGCAGTGCTGTATGACGGGACGTTGGTCACCGTGACATTGTGCCTGCGGCACGCCTCCAGGTCAATCACGTTGTAGCCCGTGGCCTGCACGCCTATATACCTGAGGGAAGGACATGCGGAAAGGATTTCCTCCGTGATGCAGACCTTGTTCAGCAGGACGGCATCGCTGTCCCCTATGCGGGAAACGACATCGGCAGGCTCGGTCCGCGGGTACACGGCAAGGCTGCCCAGTTCCTCAAGGGCGGACCAGGACAGGTCCCCCGGATTGACGGCATTACCGTCCAGTATCGTTATCTTCATCGTACTCCCCCTTACGGAGTCATCCCGGCACCGCCAAGGCAACTGCGGCTTTTGACCCGGCCGCTGCGCCGGCAAACCTGTGCTTCCCGAGATTTCCCCTAGTCAATGTCTATGTTATACTTGATCTGGTGGCTTTCGCCAAGAATATCCGTGACAGTGACGGACAGGGTTGAATGCCCGTGCGCCAGGTAGATTACGGAAAGGAGCCTCCTCTTGGAATCAGGATACAGGTCCTTTACCGAATACTTCTCGTTGCCCTGCACGCAGAGCGCCCCCTTGCTTTCTATCAGGGTATCGTAGCCTATGCTTTCGACGGTCAGGCCGTTCAGCGAAACCTGGGTCTTATAAGGAACGGCGACATCCTGCCTCTCATGGTACAGGCGGTAAGTTCCTGCAGGAAGGTTCCGCTCGTTTAAAAGGTAGTGGGTCTTGCCCTCCCGGTCATCCAGGGAAAGGCTTCCTATAAGAAGCTCCAGCTCCTTCCCTATCCGGGGCATCAGGAGCCTGGGGTTTATGCAGCTTTTGTTCGCGGTGTCCAGGACCTGGAATTCCAAGCCGGACTCCCCTTCGTGCCAGGACGAGTTCCCGCTTTCCCCTATCTTGCTCCCGCCGGTTATGCTGCCCTGCAGATTGGGCGGCAGGCTGTCATCGTCCAGGTTCCCGTACACCGTGGAGATATTGTCGGCATGGGCTATGACGACCGTGTTGCCCAAAGGCGAGTCAAACCAGCCGAAGTCCCCGGTGTGGCCCCCCATCACAACCGAAATGATCCCGCTTTCGGCGGCCTTCACTTCGGTGGAGCTTTCGCGGAACACTATGGAAGATTCTATCCGCCTGCCCCTCAGCTGGGCAAAGTAGGAGCGGAAGGAGCCCGCGTCCGTTTCATCCTGGGGCCAGTCAAATGCCCCGGTCAGGCCCGTCCCCGCCATGAGGGCAATCAGGGCCAGTACGAGCCTGCGTCCCTTTGTAAAAGCCATAGAGAACCTCCTTAACGCCTGGAAACCGTCAGGCGGGAAATCTTGTTGTCGCGGCCGATGAACACGTGGCTGCCGCGCACCTGCATGAATGAATGGGCCGCCTTGAACGACGTCGTGGAAAGAACCTGGTCAAACGGCTCCAGAACCGTGACAGTGTACTGGTCGCCGTTCCGGCTCAGGACGAACATGAGGCCAAAGTCCTCAGTTTCCTCTATCTGCACGATGCTTCCGGGAACAGGGATATGCGCGCTCCTAGCCGAGTTCAGGTCCGCGACGCCCAGCCCCCCCTTATAGTTGTAGAACACCATGTCCGCTGCCTTATTGAATTTGACCAGGCGGAGGGTGTTTGAATCTTCAGGCAGATACTCGTGGAAGATGACCTTGGGGTGCTCGCCGCTTTCGCGCCTGGACACGATGAAACGCTGGGTCTTCAGGCCGCTTATGCAGGCGACCAGCTTCCCGTCCCCGCTTATGGCGGCCCCGTATATCGCCGAGAACTCGCTCCCGCCAGGATAATACTGCTGGTCTATGTCGCCCTTTTCGGTCAGGGAAACCAGCTGCCCGTCCGCAAATCCTATCACGGTTCCCCCGCCGGAAGAGGCAAAGGCCGTTATGGGCGCGTAATCCTCATAGCCCCACTCCTCCTCGCCGGAAGCCGAGAACTTGCTGACGCTGCTGCCGTTTGGGAAAAAGACATAGATCCTGTCATCAGAAAAGTAAGGGAAGCCCGGGGCGTCCAGCGTCACCAGCGGGGTCCCGTCGGGCGACTTGACCACGGTCCTCGCGTTGTCAGAGTTGTAGACGGCATAGTAGCTGGAAGAGATGGCGGCGTTGAAGCTATAAGGGATGCAGGACGCAATCTTGCCGTCCTCAGAAAAGTAGCCTATCGCCTGCCCCAGCTTGAACGGAACCAGGTCCCCCGCAGAATCGGGGGCCGCCCCGTCACGGTCAATCGCTATGGTCCAGTCGGGAGTGAGGTGCAGTTCCGTCCCCAAGGGCCTGAAGGAAAGGACTATATACAGGATGCAGAATATGCCCACGAATATAGCGATCTTAGCCCTGCTGTTGTCCTTGGCAATGCCTGGATTCTTCGTACTCATACGCTGGCAGCCTTCAGGGCCTGATCCAAATCTTCTATTATATCCCTGACGTTTTCAAGGCCGACAGAAAGGCGGATAAGGTCGGGCGAGACGCCGCCGGCCTCCAGCTCCGCGTCGGTCAGCTGCCTGTGGGTGGACGAAGCCGGGTGCAGGACACAGGTGTGCGCGTCCGCGACATGGGTGGCTATCATCGCAAGCCTAAGATTCTTCATGAAGCACTCGGCCGTCTTGCGTCCCCCCTTGACCCCGAACGAAACGACGCCGCAACTTCCGCCGGGCAGGTACTTTTGGGCAAGGGCATGATACTTGTTCCCTTCCAGGCCCGGATAGTTCACCCAGGCGACGGCAGGATTGGAAGAAAGGAACTTGGCGACAACAAGGGCGTTCTCGCAGTGGCGGGCCATCCGCACCGGCAGGGACTCAAGGCCCAGGTTCAGTATGAAGGCGTTGAAGGGAGCCTGAATGGACCCGAAGTCGCGCATCAGCTGGGCGGTCGCCTTGGTGATGAAGGCCCCCTCCTTGCCGAACTTGGTCGCATACGTTATGCCGTGGTAAGACTCGTCGGGCGTGCAGAGGCCGGGGAACTTGTCCTTGCAGGCCATCCAGTCGAACTTGCCGCCATCGACTATCGCGCCGCCGACGCAGGAATCGTGCCCGTCCATGTACTTAGTAGTCGAGTGCGTCACAATGTCAGCCCCCCACTCGATCGGCCGGCAGTTGACCGGGG
>CAMNGY010000331.1 GCA_946538795.1 uncultured Treponema sp. | reverse complement strand
TCCTTCACCGCCTTCATAAAACTCATCTTCATTTATCCCTTCCCACGAGAAAATTATTTCTCACTTCCATTATCGAAAAAAGCAGGAAGGAGGTTAAGGTAAATATTGCAAATTCCTGTAACACCCCTTATACTGTAAGCATGGACTTACTTCCAGAAGAATTCAAGGCATACATTGCGCCAGGCGCGGACAGGGCAGCTATCCTGCAAGATTACCTGCATGACAGGGGTGTCGACTCTGCCATAGCCGCCATAGACGGCAGGCAGCACATACTAGTACAGTTTGACAGCCGCTTCTACAATCCGCAGTTCAAGATAAAGACTGTCATAGCTCATTACGACCGTGTGGAAGGAAGCCCCGGTGCGAATGACAACAGTGCGGCAAACTTTCAGATAGCAGACTGGGCAGGTGAGCTTGCAAAATGGAAGGGAGTTCACAACGTCAGGATTTTCTTCACGGACGGTGAGGAACTGGGCTGGAACAACGGAACGCTCCAACAGGGAGCCTACGGCATAGCAAATGTATTCAAACGGTTGGGCATAATGAACGATGACATTTATGTCTTCGACTCCTGCGGAAGGGGCGAGGTTCCCATTCTGGCACGGACGGTACTGCCCCCCAAGGTCCCGGCCGGATTCGCAAAAGCCTTCGGGGATCTGTACGGCAGGACACAGGAATTGTTACGGCGTTCATGCCCCGGCCGCTGGATGAGCCTACCCGTCCCATACAGCGACAATGCATCCTTTCTGGCATGTGGCATCCCAGCGGTGGCCTTAACCATGTTGCCGGCACAGGAGGCCTCGCTGTATGCAAGAGAACTGGTAAACAGCAAGAACCTTGAGGCCCAGGTAATGAACAGGGAAACCAGCAAACAAAAAAGGCTGTCTGGAGAGCAAGTGGACTATTCTTACAAGGATCGGTTGCCCCACACATGGAGGCTTTTCCACACGACAGGCGACAACATCGCAAGCCTTACAAAAGAAAGCTGGCGGATAATGCACAATATATTGACAAGCCTTGCAGAAGCAAAGGCAATATGACAAGCTAGAAGATATCTGAAGTGGAAATGCTTATAGATCCTAGATGAATAGCCCCACTGTAGGACTTACTGCCATCCGCTGTATCCTCACCGACAGTAACTGCATATGCATCGACATAATAGGTTCCTGCGGATGTCGCGGAGGACGAATAATAATCCGCATCCGATGAGATGGGTATGGGATTTGAGGAATTTCGCCCAAAGTCAAATCCATAATTGGAATTCACGCTACGCCGGGGAATGCCTATAACAGTAGTACTGCCGTCATACCTGGTCATGGGAGAACCAGACGTACATACGACAGCCTTGTAATCCTGGCTGTTTGATGTATTATAGTCAGACAAGCGGATATAGACGTAAACACCATCTGCCCCAATAAGAGGCACAGGAGCGGCCGCTCCCGCCAGATTCAAGGTCTTATAGCCATAGTTGACCAAAGAATCACGCCTCGAGGATTCCGCCTTGGAATTTATTTGTGTCTGCCGGCTTTCCATGGCGGATACATTATTATAAATCTTATAATACACTTCCGTTCCCAAATATGAAAAGGATCCGGAACTCGTATCAAATGCAGTCTTAAAACTGAAGAACTGGAGAGCACGATCCGCACTACTATATCCAGGAGTAGTTCCCGCCAATGTCGGAGAATCTACATAATGGGAAGACTCAAGCCCGCAAGAAAGCACGGAAAACATACAGAGGCAGGAAAGGAAAACTAAGCGTACGTTTTTTTTTCGCGGCATGGTCTTCATCCTGCCTCCTTGCGACTATTCCAGCTTCCCGGATGCCTTGAGTGCAATCAAGCGACTGTGGGCAAGTTTTGCAAAGTCATCACCGGAATATGCGTCAATTATCTTCTGATATGATTCCTTGGCCTTCGAAAAGTCAGAAAGGGACTCGCTGATACGCCCCAAGTTGAACAAGGCATGGGGAGCAAGGTAGAAGCCATCCTTTCCTGCGGCAGTCTCGTAACAGGAAGCCGCAGCCTGACCGTCTCCCATCTCCTCAGCGCAAACACCAGCATTGTAATGGCATATAGCCGCAGTGTAAAGTTTCTCCCCTGCCGCAGCGGCCTTAAGATAGCAGTCTTTTGCAGCAACCCAGTCTTTCTTCTGGAAATAAATGTCGGCGGCCAGCATATTCGCCCTGGCCCCGACTATGCCCCCTTTAGACAAGTAGATTCCAAGCCCCTCAAGCGCAGAAGCCTGTCGTGTAGAAACCTCACTGTCGGAAAGCTCCGAACCACCCTTGGTAAAAGCGTACTCTATAGAATCCAAGGCCGCAAGATTCTTTCTGCGGACAGACTCGGAAACTCCGGATACCACGCATAACGCGACAGCCGCGACCACCAAAATTCCTATGCAAACCAGCAGGGGAATTCTGTTGCGCATCATGAAAGACTCTACTTTCTCCTGTGTTCCTTCCTTCTTTGCCTTGTTTGAATTTCCATTACCCAACGTAAGCACATTATCTGACATTTATGATACTCCCGAAAACAACTTATCGATAAAGATTTAACCATTATATAGAAAAGCGCTTCCTTTTGCAACAGCCTGGGCCTTGGATTTACACCGTGAATATTTTTCTATATACTGTCCACATGGACTTGAAGACGCTTTACTCCGAGATTCTTAATGAGCACAACATACGCCCGTCCCACAAAGGAACAATGGACGAGCCGTCTTTAGTGCTCCGGGGAGTGAACCCTAGCTGCGGGGATGACATATATCTGCAGCTCAAGGTAGACGAAAACGGAAAAATCTGCGAAGGGTCATTCTCAGGATCTGGCTGTGCGATAAGCCAAGCCAGTGTGGACATGATGCTGGACGACATAATAGGCAGGACAAAGGAAGAGGCCCTACACCTAGCGGACAGCTTCATGAAAATGATACAAGGCAAGGAATTGGACGAAAAAGAGCTGGAGGACCTGGACGAAGCAGCATCCCTCCAGAATATAAGCCACATGCCTGCCAGGGTCAAATGCGCTGTCCTAGGCTGGCACACAATGCAAGAGATGCTGAAGGGCGGCAGCACGGCAGCATCCGCCCACGCCGACCACTGCCAGCCAGATGGTGCCTGCCAATAAGCCTGAGCCACTTTGCCAACAAGCCAGAGGTACTCTGCCAACAAGCCAGAGGTACTCTGCCAATAAGCCGGAGCGCCTCCGGCTTATTGGCAGAGTACCTCT
>CAMNGY010000330.1 GCA_946538795.1 uncultured Treponema sp. | reverse complement strand
TCCCGCAAGCTCCAGCAGCTTGATGATTATCTGTGATCCTGTTGCCTGTATCATACGAAGCAATTTTCCCTTTTACGGCTTGCTTTGTCAAGGGCGGGGGCATTTGTCAAATGCGGGGAAGTCTTTATGAACGGACATGCACAGCTGTTTTTATGCCCCGCTCCCTATCCTTCGTAAAGCGACAGCTCGGGGTACAGTCCTGTCCTTTTTGCCTCATTTCGGGTAACGGTTGTACACCATGCTCTTGTCCGCGTACCATACACGGACGTGTCAGGGGGTCAGACACGGACGTATCCGCGTACCATACACGGGCGTGTCAGGGTGTCAGACACGGACGTGTCCGCATACCGTACACAGGCGTGTCAGTGTGTAAGACACAGGCGTGCCTGCCCTTGCGGCGCAAGCACGGACAGATAACAAGCCCCGGGCTTTCAGCCCCATATGCCCGGCCGCGTCCCTCTTGATTCTGCACGTCTTTTAGGCTACCATTTTATCAAAGGTATTGACAGAGCATGAAGCAGCAGGCAGATTTTACGACCATTTACTCGGACTCGGACATCATAGTGGTGAACAAGCGGAGCGGGCTTCTCGTGGCGGCTGACCGCTACGATGACCAGGCCCCCCGCCTGGATCTCGCCGTGCAGAAGGAGGCAGGGGAAATCTGGGCCGTCCACCGGATAGACAAGGACACGAGCGGTCTGGTCGTCTATGCCCGGAACGCGGAGGCGCACAAGAGCCTCTCCGAGCAGTTTGAGAAACGGGAAGTCCACAAGACCTACCACTGCCTGGTCAACGGAAGGCCGGTCTGGAAGGAATTCCATGCGGACTACCCCCTCCAGGTGGACGGGGACAAGCGGCACAGGACAATCGTCGCCAAAGGGGGCAAGCCTTCCGTCACGGACTTCCGTTTCATCGGGGCTTGCGGCCCCTTCAGCTGGCTTGAGGCATGCCCCAGGACCGGCCGCACCCACCAGATACGCGCCCACCTGCGGGAGATGAAGCTTACCATCGTGGCCGACCCCCTCTACTCCGGCAACCAACGGGGCGTTTACCTGAGCGACTTCAAGCGCAAGTGGAACGGCAACGAGGACGAGGAGAGGCCCTTGCTGTCCCGGCTGGCCCTGCACGCATACTCCATAAAATTCCGCCATCCTTCCAGCGGGGAAGAGGTCTGTTTCACCGCCCCCTACCCCCGCGACCTGGAGGCCGTCAGGAAGCAGATGGCCAAGGTCTTCAAGGTTGATCCTCTTGCAGGAAGCGAAGGTCAGGAAAGCGCGCTATGAGAGGGAAAAGTTTTTTCCATATATTGCTGGTGATTCTCATGGTCCGGGCCGCACTGCTCCCGGCCAGCGCGAAGGAGAGCAGCGAAAAGAAAGAGAAGAAAGCGCACCAGCTGCACCTGTTCATGGAGCCGGAAGGCTATCTGCTCTGGGGAGAGCAGGACAAATTCCTGTTCTGGGACAAGACTGAAAACAGCGACGGGCTGGTAAGCATGCTGGAATGGCAGGAGCGGAACGTGAAGCTTTACGGCGGCAAGGTGGGCTTCAGCTTTGACCGCCTCATGGCAGAATTCAGGATCCTTTCCGCCCTTCAGGGAGAGTCGGGCGAGATGTACGACTCCGACTGGCTCAACTACGACAACACGAAAACCCACTACTCCGTCAATGCGAACACGTTGGAAAGCTGCTTCCGGCTGGAATTCACGGCAAGCTTCGACTTCCATCCCATACGCGGCTACGATGGCTTTTCCCTTGCACCCACCGCGGAATTCGCCTACAAGAACATAGTCTTTTCCACCGAGAACAAAGAAGGCTGGTACGGGATTCCTGATGCATCCGGCGTCTATTCGGCATGGGACTCAGGCAAGGTCATACACTACCCCAACAAGACCTCCACCCTGTGCGGCATAGACTATGAGAAAATCGTGTTCTACAGCTTCCTGGGCTTCCGGGCCAAGCTGGACCTGCTGGGCAACAGGCTTCACGCAAGCCTGGGGGCGGCAGTCTCCCCCTACAGTTTCGCCCAGGGAGAGGACAAGCATTTCAAGGACAACGAAAGGAAGGTGCACGACTTCTACAGGGACGAGGCCAACATTTTTTTCAAGACCTTCAAAGGAAATTTCTCCACTTTCTTCGATATCAATGATATAATATCCCTAGGGCTGGACGGCAGCGGCATACTGAGCCTGCGTACCAAAGGCCCCCTGATACAGAAAGACAGCTCGACCGGCATGACGATGAAGTTCGACGAGAACTGGGGCGGTTTTTCCGAATACGAATTCCAGATTGGAGCGGGAATCAGGATCCATATCTTCTAGGAGAAAGGACTCAGGATATGAAAAAGATAATCACTATAAGCCGCGAGTACGGTTCTGGCGGCAGGTCCATAGGCAAGAAGGTTGCCGAAAAGCTGGGCATATCATTCTATGACAGCGAGCTTATAGACATGGCCGCCGAAGCCTCCGGCCTGTCCAAGGAATTCATATCCCGCACGGAGCAGAGCATCTCAAGCGGCCTGCTCTATACCCTGCTGCTGGGAACCAGCTATGCGTCCCCGGGCACGGCAGGGCTTTCGACCACGACGCGGACGACAATGAACGTTCCCTTGGCCGACCAGGTGTTCAACGCCCAGCGCCAGGTCGTCATAGACCTGGCCAAAAAAGGCCCCTGCGTCATAGTCGGCCGCTGTTCTGACTACATCCTGACCCACACCGACGAGATAGACGGCAACGACGTGTTCAACGTGTTCATCTACGCCCCGCTCGAATTCAAGGCCAAGAGGGCGGTGGAGCTGAAGGGCCTGCCGGAGGAAAACGCGCGCAAGGACGTAAAGCTCATAGACAAGCGGCGGGCCAACCACTACAACACGTTCACGGAGCAGACCTGGGGCGACAGGAAATGCTACCATGCCCTGCTCAACAGCTCGCTCTTCGGCATAGACGGCACCGCCGACATAATCGTGAACCTCGTACAGCACACATAAGGAGAAACTATGGCTACCCACTCTGACGGCGACATACGGTCGCTCGTAAACAGGATGACGCTGGAAGAAAAGTGCAGCTTGCTTTCCGGCGAGGATTTCTGGCACACCAAGGCAGTGAAAAGGCTGGGCATACCGTCCATAATGGTCAGCGACGGACCGCACGGCCTGCGCAAGCAGGACGAAAGCTGCGAGGGAGGAAGCGAGAACGACAGCATAAAGGCTGTCTGCTTCCCGGCGGCCTGCGCGACG
>CAMNGY010000329.1 GCA_946538795.1 uncultured Treponema sp. | reverse complement strand
GGCTGGACGAGCTCAGGCCCGGCGGCAAGTCCGTGGAGGAGATACTGCCGGGGGCTTTTGCTGCCGTGGAGCAGTTTGAATTCGACGGGCTCAAGGAGCAGGTAGCGGCCCTTATCAGCGGCGGGCTTGGAGGTAAAGAATGAAGCATAAGCTTTTCCCTCGTGGCAAACGCAGATTCATCATCTTCTTCTTGTCGATGGTCATCGGCTTTGTTGCCCAGTTCCAGGGGTCGCACTTCTTGTACAAGAGGACCCAGGACAGGAGGCTGCGGGGAGAGCTGGAGCAGATTCTCCGGCAGATCAGCGTCTTCAAGAGCGAGACCCTGCTGTGCGTCCATACGATGGCCTCCAATCCGGTGCTGGAGGAATTCTTCATCAGTCCGGACGGGAACCTGAGCCAGGGGGCGGTATATGATTCCTGCTTGAAGTACAAGAACGGCCTTCCCGCATCTTGCATAACCTTCTTTGTTTCCGACAAGGATTTGCGCTACTACGAGAACGGTGAGTTCCAGTACCGGGTGTTTCCTCCGTCAAAACAGGACGGCTGGTACGAGGCCACCTACGAGGAGGAGTATTGCCTTATCACCAAGGAGACCGACTCCGGCTCCCGTAGAGCCTGGCTGCGCATGAGCGTCCCCGTGTACAGGGCCGACGGCAGGAAGTCCGGGGTCGCCGGGATCCGTATGCCGTTGAACACGATGGGGGAAATTCTGCATACCCCTTGGTCTGAAAGGGACAAGTATCTTTTCATGAGGGACGAGGCGGGAAATTTTTCAAGCTTCTACGGCCTGTCTGACAGGTTGGAGGAACAGACCCTGATTTACGGCCTGCAGGAGGACATGAAGAGTCTTCCCCTGAGGCCTGACGGAATGTTGAGGGGGGATTCAAGCCTGGGGGAATTCCAGCTTGCCCCGCTGGGCGATAAGTGGTCGCTCCTCCTCATATCCCCCTTTTCTCTGAGAAGCTATATTTTCAGTCATGCGCTCATGTTCGCCATCCTTCTCTTTGTGGCCGCGATTATATTCAGCATAGTGCAGACCCGCCGTTACATCAGGGAGAACAAGATTATCCGCGAGCAGAAGAAGGAGATTGAGATCCTGAATGAGAACCAGAGCAGCTTCTTCTCCAGCATGAGCCATGAAATACGCACGCCCATAAATACGATAATCGGGCTGGACGAGATGATAATGAGGGAGGACATTTCCGACGAGGTCGCCGAGGATGCCCGCGGCATAGCCGGTGCGGGCAACATGCTGCTTGCCCTCATAAACGACATACTGGATATGTCAAAGCTGACCAACCACAAGATGGAGATAGTTTCCGCCCCTTACGACACTGGGAAGATGCTGTTGGACATCGTTAACATGATTATGGTCAAGGCGAAGGAGAAGGGGCTGGAATTCCAGATTGATATTGCCCCTGACCTGCCTTCGTCCCTTATGGGGGATGAGGTGCGCATAAAGCAGGTTCTGCTCAACCTCCTGACCAATGCGGTCAAGTATACCAAGGAGGGCACCGTCGCTTTCAAGGTCCGCTGCGAGCAGCTGGGGTACGGCGTGGTCAACGTCACCTTCTCCGTTGAGGACACGGGAATCGGCGTGAAGAAGGAGAGCATCCCCTACCTCTTCGATGCGTTCAAGCGCGTGGACGTGCAGAAGAACCACATGATCGAGGGTACGGGGCTGGGGCTTTCCATCGTCAAGCAGCTTGTGGAGCTGATGGGCGGTACGATTGACGTAAGGAGCATCTACCTGCGTGGTTCCACTTTCACCGTTACGCTCAGCCAGGAAGTGGTCAACCCGGAGGCTGTCGGGGAGCTGGACCTGAAGTCCCGGTCCGGGCATGGCCGTGTCGTTTACAAGCAGTCCTTCGAGGCTCCTTCCGCCCGCATCCTGATCGTTGATGACAACGAGATGAACCTGACGGTGGAAACAAAGCTTTTGCGCGGCACCAAGATTCAGGTGGACACGGCGGACAGCGGAAAGAAAGCCCTCTCCATGACTCAGGTCACGCGCTACAACGTGATACTGCTGGACCACCTGATGCCGGGCATGGACGGAATAACCTGCCTGCATGAAATCCGCAGTCAGCCCGGCGGCCTGAACAGGAGCACGCCCGCCATCGCGCTGACCGCCAACGCGGGGCGCAAGAATGAGCTTTTGTACGAGAGGGAGGGCTTTGACTGCTACCTGTCCAAGCCCGTGAACGGAGACCAGCTGGAGAGCATGCTGCTCGCATTCCTGCCGGATGACCTGGTAATGCTGCGAGGAGACAGCATCCGGGTGCGGGAGTCGGTTTCTTCAAGGAAGCTTTCTTCCCGCAAGATGCCCCTGCTCATCTCTACGGACAGCGTCTGCGATCTCCCGCTTCCCATGCTCCGCAGCCTGGGAATCCCCATCCTGTCTACCCCGATCGTCACGGACGAAGGCTATTTCATGGATAACCTGGAGGTGGACACGGATTCCCTCCTTTACTACATACAGAACACGGGCAAGACCGTCGTGTCAAAGGATCCGTCCGTTGAGGAGTACGAGGAATTCTTCGCACGGCAGCTGCAGAAGACACAGTACCTTATACACATAACGATGTCCTCGCGCCTGGGAGACTCCTTTGTCAATGCGTGCCGGGCCGCAAAATCGTTTGACAACGTGACGGTCGTGGACTCCTCTCTCATTTCCAGCAGTATGGGAATGCTGGTTCTGCAGGCCCGGCAGTGTGCCAAGGAGACCCCGTCGCCCCAGCTGGTCCTGGAAAAGATAGAGGAATCCAAGAAGATGTTCTCCGTCAGTTTCATGGTTGACAGCTTGGATTACCTGGAGCGCGGAGGGCACGTGTCGCACTTTGCCAACGGCCTCTGCCAGGCCCTGCTGATTCATCCCATACTGTCCGTGCGGAAAGGGGCCATGCGGCTTTCCCGCGTGGAATTCGGCGATCTGGACAAGACGAGGGAAAATTACGTGAAGTCGGCCTTGCGGAACAAATCTTCGATAGACGACAGCGTCCTGTTCATCACGTATGCGGGCCTGTCCTATCAGGAGCTGCAGTCCGTGAAGGAGCTGGCCCTGTCCATAGTTCCTTTCAAGCAGGTGTATTTCCAGAAGGCTTCTCCTGCTGTTTCCAGCAACTGCGGTCCCGGCAGCATGGGGCTTCTGTTCAAGCGGCGCATGCGCAAGGCCTAGTTCAATTGAAATTTGTACTGTTTTCGCGGCATTGTTGTTTTACTTCGTGTGGAGACAGGCCGTAAGGGGAGGGGAGGC
>CAMNGY010000328.1 GCA_946538795.1 uncultured Treponema sp. | reverse complement strand
CCGCATCCTTGTCCTTGCCGGCACGGACAAGGCGGCCTGTATCATCTGACGAAAGGTATTCCTCATCCCCGCTTCCCGTAGCCCCGGACGCAAGGATCACGTCGCGCCGCGCATCATTTGCCAGCACGAACAAGCCCGCCGCATCATAGATTATGTCGCTTTCCAAAAGAAAGAAGTCGCCCTTGACCAGCGGCGCGCACACGGCAAGGGTTCCCATGCTGGACGTGCCGGCATAGTCGGCATTGAGGGCTGTCCGTATGCAGGGATAGCGCTTTGCAAGCTCCTCATAATATGCAGCGCAGTGCCCGGTGCCTATTATGATTTCTTCCACCCCCGCCGCAATCAGCTTCCTGACCGACCGCTCAACCAGGGAAATTCCGTCCACCTCTATGAAGCCTTTTGGCATCTCGCGGGTCCTGCCACCGAAGCGTGATCCAAGTCCTCCTGCAAGAATAACAGCCTGCCTGATCATCATATACCTCCCCTACTTTGTTCCAGGAATCAGTTCCAGAATCTCTTTTATGGGCATGCACTGCCCGTCCGCCTCAAGGGACCTTCCGGCCTCAAGTATAGTCCTGGCGCAATTATACATCGCAGGATACGCCGAGCGCAGCATGTGATTGGCATAAATCACTATGTTCGCCCCCCAGGAAGCAAGCTCTTTCTCCGTGAACGAGTTGTAGGAAGTCGGGACAAGCACCAGCGGAACGTGGGCGTACTCCTTCCTGAATCTCCGGCAGAATTCCCGTATGTCGCTCCCGTCTTTGTCCTTGGAGTGGATCATCACAGCGTCTGCCCCCGCAGTGACAGAGGCAAAAGCCTTGGCCAGGGCCTCGTCAAGCGTCCTGCCGGCTATTATCTCTTCTATGCGGGCTATGATCATAAAATCCAGCGTCAGCTGGGCCTTCTTGCCCTCGCGTATCTTACGGCAGAATTCCTCCTCGCCCTCAAGCTCCTGCCTGACTTCGGTTCCGAAAAGAGAATTCTTTTTGAGCCCCTTCTTGTCCTCTATTATCACGGCGGAGATTCCGTTGCGTTCCAAGGTCCGCACCGTGAACACGAAATGCTCCACGATACCCCCGGTGTCACCATCATAGATGATGGGCTTAGTCGTGCACTCAAGGATATCCGTGAGTCCCTGCAGCCTGGAAGTCAAATCCACGGCCTCTATGTCGGGCTTGCCCCTGTTCGTGCTGTCAGTAAGGCTGCTGGACCACATCCCGTCAAAGCAGTGCAGGCCGTCCTCCTTCTGGACCTCAAGGCTCTCTATGATAAGCCCGCTCAGACCTGAATGAGCCTCCATGATGCGGACGAGTGGCTTGGCGGCAATGAGCCTGCGAAGGCTCTTCAGGCGGATGTCCGGAGTAGTGCCGACGGACTGCTCGCTGGCCGCAATCGCGCTTGAGTTGACCCCCTGGGTATATGGAATCTCAACGACCTGCCCGCCCCACTCCTTCATGGCATCGTAGACTTCCTCCCGTATCTTTGAGAGGTAATTGGTCTTCCAGTCATCCCCATGGATTATGTAGTCAGGCTTGTACTTCCGCAAGTTGGGAACGTAACTCCAGTCCTCCTGAGGCACCACCGCAGAAACGCCCTTTATGTTCTCCAGGACGTTCTTGCGCTGCTCATAGGTCAGGTAAGGGAGCCTCTTGTGCGTGACTACGGCAGAATCCGTAAGCAGCCCCACTGTCAGGTCCCCCAGTTCCGCTCCCTTCCGTATTATATTGATGATTCCGGGGTGAATCACATCCCCGGTCATGCCAAGATATACACTCTTTGCCATCCTCAGCCTACCTTCCTGAGATTCTGCGCGGCAGAGTCAAGCTCCGCCTTTTTGCCAAGCATATAATCGACTATCCTGCGCGCCGCGCCGCCAACGTTTGCCCAGGCCTCACTTCTGGCCTCGTCTATCCCGCCCTTCAAGGAAGGGCTTTCCGCCGTACGGACCGCAAGTTCCCCTATGCGCGGAATGTCCTCCTCGTCCAGCTCGATGCCCAGTTTGGGCAGCACGGCGAAGGTCCAAAGCTCATGATCCAGCCACCACGCATCATACGGGTCCTTGTTGAACACCGCGGGCTTTGAGTAGATGACCGGCTTCCCGAACACGAGGGCATAATCGAAGATGACGCCGGAAAAGTCCGTTATCATCACGTCGGCCCGGTTAAGCACGTCAAAGTTGTCGTTGTCGTAATTCCAGCTGACAGTGGGACAGTCCTTGTAAGCCGACTCAAGGGAATCCAGCAATTCTTTCTCGGCCGTAAGCGACTGCGGGTGCGGGCGGATGACGACATCAAGCCCGGAAGCGGCGAGCGGGTCAAGGAGCTTCCTGCCGTACACGCTCAGGATGCCGCTCTTGCCCCACGACGGGGCAACCAGCACGCACGTCCTTTCGTTGTGGGGACGGGGAGAGGCAGAAAGCCGTTCCCTCATGCTGTCAAGGAAGGTGCATCCAACCGTCACAAGTTCCTTTTCCTTCTGCCCTCTCAGCTTTTCCAGCGCGCGCACGTCCTTACCCTGATAGTCCCCGGTAAGAAGGACGGCATCATAGTGATCCAAAGCGAACATGCGGTATGTCGTAAGGTCGCCCGCCAGGTGGGGTATATGCACGTAAAAAGACACGTCGCGGCTCCTCTTCCATTGCAGGACTCCCAGACCGGGCGTAGTGGACAACACTATGCCGGCCTTAAGGAAATTCAGCTTGGCAAAGCCCCTGTTGCCTTCCCCTATGAATTCCGCCCGCACGTGCTTGTAAGATGCCGAAAGCACGGGGTCATCAGGCGACTGGGTATAATACACAAGGTCCAGACCCCTCCGCTCGGCCTCATCGCAGACGGGCCTGAACACGTTCCAGTAGCGCTTATGGTCGCTGTAAATGACATACGGGATACGGCCACCCGTATCCTTTTTGGCCCTGCCCCCCGTCAAAAGGAATTTTATCTTCACGGACAAGGCCCTCACCGCAAAGACAAGGGCAGCAGCAATCCCAATGAACAGGGAAAACAGCATGCTCCCCGTCCCGGGGTCTATATAGAGGAAATTCATCTCCCGCCTCCTTCAAAAACAATGCCCTGGGCCTCAAGCGCCTTCCGGGTCTGCTCGTAGGCCTCCGCCGATGAGGGCTTGTCCCAATCTGTGTATTCCCCGTAGACGGAATTTTTCAGGGAAATCTTCGTGATGTCATTTCCCGTAACAGGGTTCACAGGCTCGTCTATCAAACCGGAAACTGCTATGGAAGGGACATCCGCATTGGTCAT
>CAMNGY010000327.1 GCA_946538795.1 uncultured Treponema sp. | reverse complement strand
GTCGCCGAGTATCTTTCCGCGGACGGTGTCGACGGTCCATTTGGAGAGCGGAAGCAGGCCGAGGTACTCCTTGCTGGTCTTGATGACGCCTTCGATGTCCGTGCGCCCGAAGTAGTCCGTGAGCAGTTCCGCCGGGGTGAGCTTCTTGTTGGAAAGCAGCACGAAGTAGCCGAACCGCACGGACAGCCAGTCCTTCTCCTTGTCCTTCATGGCAGAGTGCTCGTCGGGGTGGTCGAGGATGAAGTTGCGCTCCCGCTGGAGGGCGTTGTGCTTGTCCACGTAAACATAGGCATAGACCTTTTCGTCAAACAGCACAATTTCCTTGCGCTTGCCGAAGTACACGTGCCCGCCGCGCACGAAGCGGTACTTTCCCTTGTCCAGGCTGGTTCGGAACTCATGGTAGAGCGTCTTGAAGGGGAAGCCCTTCCGGGCCGGCATCCTGCCGATGAAGGTCTTCTCCGTCCCGTTGTGGAACGCATGGATGACCTCCTTGGAGATGTAGCCGGCATCCAAGACAAGGGAGTTGATGGTGATGTCAAGACTGACGGCCACGTCATTCACCACGGTCATGATGGTGCTTATGTCCAGTACGTTGCCGGGAATGATGTCGTACCATACCGGAAGGCCGGTCTCCTCGTCCAGCACCAGCACGAGGCGGGTTTGGATGGACGTACTCTCCACGCCGTGGCTGCACAAGGCGTTGAAAGGGTTGTTGTCAATGTCGTTGGGCAGAGGCGTGGAGTCCACGTAGCAGCAACGGCCGAAGCCGGGGTGCGTTTTCCGCATCCTCTCCACGAAGGCCTTGAAGAAGGCCATCCTTGTATGGTCCCTGCCCATCATCGTGAAGTAGGCCGTGTCGCAGCGAAGCGATGCGAACGGGATGTCGCCCAGGATGTACGACGCGAAAGACTTCTCCATGAAGCAGTCACACCCGATCCGGCTTCCATCCCGGAGAATGCCGTGCAGAATGTGACACAGGACCCGCTGGCGGTCGGACTCCTCAGGAAAGGTTTCCTTCAGGATATCCGCCATGCCCGTCTTCACGAGGAAGTTCATCAGGAGGTAGGCGTCTCCGAACACGGTGTGGACCTCCGTCTCCGGAAAGACTTCCACGTTGCCGGAAAGCCGCTTGTCATCCCTGCCGACCTCGTCGAAGCTGTCGGAAACAGAATCGTAGGACACGAGACCGCGCTGCGGGGAGAGGAAGATGCCGCTCTTGCCGTCGTGGCTAAGCCACACGACCTTCCCCAAGCGCTCCCGCACGATCTGCCTGGAGTGGAACTTCCCTCCGTCCTTGACGTACCTGGACTCATTGATGGCGGCGCTGCCGCTGGTGATGTTGCCGTCCGTGTCCCTGACCAACTTCTGAACCCTTATGAATGCCATGTTGCGATGCCTGATTTAATAGTGTTATGTAGCACTACAAATTTAAGTATTTATTCTGACACGGACAAACATTTTGACGATAATTTTATTAGAAATCAACAAATTAGCATAAGTCGCATCGCGGCCTGACCGCTGTAGTGCTACTTTTGCGCGGAACTAAAGCTTATTAAACGCACAAAATGCCGAAATACTGCCTCTCGACGCCTATTTTTTGTGATTCTGCAAATAATTATGATATACCTCCTCAATCTTTCCGACACGCTCCTTGTACTTCGTCAGACTCCAGTCTGAACCATACTCATCATTCAACTCATCCCACAAAGTTTCTAGCCCCATCTCTGATCTCCGGGTATCAAGACCGTCAACATCCTCAATGGGTACAGGATAGGGCATCCCGTTAACGACTATCTTTTGCGTCCCATACGTCTGTTCTTTTCCAAGATTCATAGCCGTCCTGTCTACGAGAAAAGCATATTGCCACGCAATGGACGGATCTTCTTCCACCGCCGCTTTTAGCTTGGGAAGGCAGGCCTGCTGCAACTTCGTATCCGCGCAGTGCTGCACAATCAAGAACAACGCTTCTGCCGCGTCCTCGCCTACATCCTCACGGGTCAACCAACCATATTCCTGAATGATGGCTACGGCTCTCCTCTCGTTTGCCCTGTCAATCGAGTCCATTGCAGAACGCACCAAAGCAACCTTGGGCTTATCCTCTGAAAAGCGCTTTGTCGCATCCATATACAGCAAACGGATTCCCTGGTCCTGCTTGCGCATTTCACGCAGTTCCCGTGACAATGAACCAAGCGGATCATTTTCGGCAAGATAAACATCGTAAACATACGACAAACTTGACCTATATGTCATTTTGCAGGATTGAATATGTCATAACAATCATATAGTCTTATATTTAGGGCATTCAAGATATCTTAAAAGCCCTGATATGTATAAAGTTCTTTGCCCTATCTGTCGTTCTCCCCATACGATGAAAAACGGCAGACGCAACGGTATACAATTATATGTTTGCCGCGATTGCAGGTATCATTTCCGCAACATCAGACATGCCTCCGATGAACAGATTTGGTCCATGTACATGAAAAACAGGCAGACCATAAGCGAGATCTCCGCAATTCTGAATGTGAGCGAGTCCACCGTGAAAAGGCGATTGCGAGGTATATCTATAAAATGGGAGCAGCCACAGCTGTCCGGATCAGGATTCGTGAACATCGATGCGACATATTGGGGCCGCAATACCGGCATCCTTGTGGCCATTGATTCAAGCTCGGGAAAGCCATTGTACCTCAAGTTCATCCGCCACGAGAAGGTCGCAGACTATACTGAGGCTATAGCATCAATCGAGGGAAGGGGATATTCCATCAAAGGAGTCGTGCTGGATGGATTCAAGGCGCTGTTCGGGGAGTTGTCGCCCGACTACAAGCTGCGGATGTGCCAGTTCCACCTCAAACAGATTGTCAGAAGATACCTCACTCTCAATCCGCGACTGCTTGCCGCACGTGGCCTCAAGGCCATCATTGACGAAATAGTGACAGCCAGGGAGGAAGACTTCATCGACCAGTATGACCAATGGAAGGAGACCTGGAAGGAAACGCTGAACCGGCGAACGAGATCCTCAGTCACGGGCAAGCTGCACTATACGCATAAGAGGCTCAGAACGGCGATGAACAGCGTCGACTTCTTTCTCCCTCACCTGTTCACATATCAGGATGAGGGATGCAAGGGGATGCCGAACACTAACAACAAGATCGAAGGTACATTCACTGACTTGAAGAAGAACCTGAACAATCACAGCGGGATGACTGCGGAAAACAGGGAAAGATTCATCTCTGGGTTTTTCTTGGCATTGTTGGATACTCAA
>CAMNGY010000326.1 GCA_946538795.1 uncultured Treponema sp. | reverse complement strand
TAAAAACAGCGCGGGATTCAAGGTTCTTGATGCGATTTCCGTAGTCTCAAAAAACTTTCTGGCTCGGAGCTGAAAATCAAACGGACAAAGGAGTTCACCCAGGCAGAGGAGAAGCTTACGTCGTACTTCGGAATCACAAGCGGCGACGTATGGATTCTCTGAGCCATTATCTCCCACTACTTTGACAACGGCGGCGACAACAGCAACTTCAACGATATCTCCTCGTTCTTTGATTGTCCCGTCATGTCTGTCGTCTCGTACAATGACGACATTGAGAAGCTGCTCGCGAAAGGCTACATCCGCAACAAATACGGTCTGGATGAAAAGGCAATAGACCTGAGGAACGAATTTGAGCTTTCACCGGAACTGATTGACTGCATCCTGCACGACAAGAAGCTTGCCCTTTCCAAGAAGAAAGAGGATGGCGATTCCATAACCTCATTGGTGCGCAAAATGGGAACGCTGATTGAGAGCTCGGATTTCCCGTGGGACAAGGAAAGCTCGATAGCAGAGATAGAGAAGAAATTCAAGGACACAACCTTTTTCTCCCAGGTTATGCGTCTTGTTCCCGGACAAAAGACCAACAAGCCTCATGAACGGATGTTTTTTTACGAGGTCTGCTCTGATTTTTTGAGAGGATACGATTCATGCCTTGACCGGACGATTACTGATGCCTATTCCTGCTCGGACGATATGAAATTCCGCATCGCAAATTCCTTTCTGAACGAAAGCCACATCCTGCTCAAGGCTGACCTGCTGGAATTCACGGAAAAAGGCTGCCTCACGGATTCCAAGCTCACGCTCACCACGAAGGCAAAGGAATTGCTTCTGGGCGAAAACGCAAGGATATCACGAAGGGGAATGTCGCCCAGACCGAGAACGCCATGCAGAACATCATCCTTGAGGAAATGGAAAGGCTTGACGGGATTATGGTCTGCACGACAAACCTTGCGGACAATCTGGACGCGGCATTCGAGCGGCGCTTCCTGTTCAAGATAAAGTTCGATGCTCCGACGCTGGATGCCAAGAAGAAAATCTGGCAGTCCAAGCTCGACTGGCTTGATGAAGATTCCGCCATATCCGTCGCAACGGATTACGATTTGAGCGGGGGGCAAATTGACAACATCGTCCGCAAAATCATGATGGATGAGGTGATAAAAGGCTCCCGCCCTGACATCGGCAAAATCCACGCACTATGCCGAAGCGAGAGAATCGAAAGCTCCGGCGGCAGACGGATTGGCTTCGGAGGGATATAATGACGGAGGCTTTTATGAACGAGGAAAAGGGAGACGCATACGTGCGCGCATGGCATTTGATTTTCGGGGTCGCGACCGGGGACGCGATGGGCTTCCCGGTGCAGTTCTACACGCGGGAACAGGCGAAGAAGCTCAACGTCACGGGGATGACCGCCCACCGGTCGGGCCTGTATCCGGCGGGCAGCTGGAGCGATGATACGAGCATGACGCTCGCGCTCGCCGACAGCCTCTGCGAGAAAGATTCGCTTGACTACGGCGACATAATGGGGCGGTTCAGCGACTGGCTCGGCAAAGGCCGGTATACCCCCGGCGGGAAGGCATATGACGTGGGGCGCACCTGCTTCAGGGCATTGATGCGCTACCATGACGGCATTGCCCCGCTGGACTGCGGCGGGCAGGCCAAGACCGACAACGGGAACGGATCGCTCATGAGGATTTCCCCGCTCGTCCTCTACCTCCGCAAGAACTACGGGGACAGAGCCTTTGACGACGGTCGGGCCTTCGATGCCGTCCACGATGTCTCCCGCCTGACGCATGCGCACCCTGTTGCGCTCGTCGGATGCGACATCTTTCTTGCCGTCCTGCTCGCGCTGATGAACGGCATGCCGAAGGATGCCGCCGTGGATCGCGGGATAGCTCAGGTTTCCGTTTTCGTGCAGAAACATTCCGAATACAGGGAGGCTTTCGCAGCATACGGCCGCATCGCGGGCGGGAGCTTCCGCGAGCTTTCGGAAGAGAAGATTTCCAGCAGCGGCTATGTCGTGGACACGCTAGAGGCGGCACTCTGGTGCTTCCTTACGACGGATTCCTACCGCGCCTGTATTCTGAAGATTCTGGGGCTGGGTAGGGACACCGACAGCATAGGTGCTGTCGCAGGGGCAATGGCGGGGATTCATTATGCCTGCTCCGGGGAAAAAGATATCCCGCAGGAATGGAGCGTTGTCTTGCAGGGGCAGGAACTGCTTATGCAGGCGGCACGGCGGCTTGCGGAGAAGTATTGAGGGGCTGCGCCGTAATCCGTCCGCTTACTTCTGGCCGGTGATCAAACGGATGTCTATCTCTGCGAACTCAGCGGCTTCTTCTGCCGTATGTCCCATGGACATGAACTTCCTGGCAAGGGAGACACTTCTTTCTCTCTCTCCATCCCTGCGGGCAGCCTCAAGCCCCGATATGCGGTCCCGCTCATGGAGCTCCTGATGATACTGCGCTATCCATAAGTCCCGGTTCGCGCTGATTGACGAGAGTGATTTCTGTGCGTTCATAAGCCCCGCCTCCCTACTGAAGCTTTCTTATCTCCTCCTCGGAAAGCCCCGTGATTTTGGCGGCTTGTATCGGAGAAAGGCCCATCGAGAGGGCGTTCTTTGCCGATTGTATCTTTCCGTCCCTTACTCCGTCCTTGTGGCCTTCCTTTCGACCTTCTCTGCGGGCAGCCTCAAGCCCCGATATGCGGTCCCGCTCATGGAGCTCCTGATGATACTGCGCTATCCATAAGTCCCGGTTCGCGCTGATTGATGAGAGTGATTTCTGTGCGTTCATAAGTCCTGCCTCCTTGTCCGTAAGTTTCCGTATGACATCCGCTTTCTTGGGATTATCCGCGTCCTTCAGGAATATCGCCCAGTTCTCAAGAGCCGTGTTCGTCTCAACGCTGTCCTCGACACCCTTTGCCTTCGGAAGCTCCATGAAGATTATGTTGAGCGCATTGGCGAGCTCCCTGCCGTCCTTCGTCCGCATGGCATAACGGCTCACAGGGCTTTCCGCTTTCTCTTGGAAATCCTCGTCAGCGTTCTCGGATTCATAGTTGAAGTCCAGGACACTTATCTGGTAGACAATCGGGGCTTTCTCCCATCCATCTCCCTTCTTGAGGTATGTCGTCTCTAGTCTCGCCACTTGGTATTCTGCCCGCTTGCCGTAGTCGTACTTCTGGTCGAATGCCTGCATCTCAATGTCCGCAGCCATCCCATCGTCAAACTCGCAGGAGATGTCGTAACTCACGTCACGCTGCCCGGAGCAACTCGCTGGGG
>CAMNGY010000325.1 GCA_946538795.1 uncultured Treponema sp. | reverse complement strand
TGCAGGTAGAACGCCAGCATCCGGCACTCCTTCACGCTCTTGAACTTCAAGCTTCCGCCCATGAACTTGTTTTTACGATATCTTCTCATACGGTCCTCCTGAAATATTCCTGTGCTATTCTATGTTTCAACTGTATCAAATGGGGATGATGGGTTTGTAAATATACCGGCAGACCGGATTGCGGCCCGGCGGAGTGGTGTTTTTTAGCGGAGGTAGTCCTCCAGCCATGGGCACGTCCTCTTAAGCTTCCGCAGGTCTTTGTCCTCAATCTGGCGTATCCTCTCCTTGGACAGGTTCCAGCGGTCTCCGATTTTCTCCAGCGTCATGGGCTCGCGGCTGTTGAATCCGTAGCGCATGCGCAGGACTTCTGCCTCCCTTTTGCTCAAGCTTTCAAGTGCCTTGGAGACTTCTTCTTTTAGAATGTGGTAAATCGCGTCATCTTCCGCCGACTGAATCCGCATATCCGCGATACAGTCGCTTATTTTTTTTGAGGAATCCGAATCTTGTGATTCTACAGGGGTGTCCAGGCTCAGCACATTGTATCTCCCGCCAAGCTCCTTCACCTTGCCCTGCGGAAGGCGGATGGTCCTGCCCCTCTCACAGATGGCCCTGCCGATTGACTGCTGTATCCACCAGGATGCGTATGTTATGAACCTGTAGCCCATGGAGCTGTCGAATTTCTCGATGGCAGTCATGAGACCGATGCAGCCCTCGTTCACCAGGTCTTCGGTATCCAAACCGGGAGCATGGTATTTTTTTGCGATAGTGACTACGAAGCGGAGGTTTGCGTTCACCAGGGTATCCCTTGCCTTTTTGTCGCCCATGCGGGCCTTCTGCGCAAGTGCGACCTCCTCATCCCGGCTTAAGAGGGGGATGCTGGCGATTTCATCCATAAACAGGCCAAAACAGTTTTTTTCGTTCATAGTAAAACCTCTTGTTGTTACGTTGATTTTTTTGTCATCAGCGGGATTATGTTTGAGCCCGCCGGACATCCTGTTGGAATCAAAAAAAAAGCTTCGCGTCATTCAGGATTAAAAGACTGCCATCGCACCTCCTTGTTTTGGATTGTGAGTTATAGTGCGGCGACCTGGCCGCACCACCAAATATTCATCCTTCCCTATGCATGTCAAAGAGCGGGAGTCTCACAGGCCTGGGGTGACGTCGCCCCCAGGACTTGCGAAACTAAAGAGACTTATTATGGATAATTATAGGTGTCGGCTCTATCAAATAGTGATATTGGACAGAGAGGCTGGCATTTTTTTGGGGGGAACCCCCTCAAAAAAACTCAATTTTTAAAAAATCCTTCAATCAAAACATCAAACAACATATCAAAAAACACATATATACTATACAAGGGACTTACCAAAAATTCGGCCATTTTGGGCCAAAAACGACCTCAATAACAAAAAATTAGAGACCCAAAGCAGCTCTTGTGATAATTTTCACTGCAAAGCGCTTCCTCAGCCGAACTTCTTCAGCAACTCTGCCCTGGTGAGACCTGTTTTCACGCGGATGTTGGACATATAATTTTCCACGGCCCGCCGCCGCAAGCCCATCACCTCGGCAATCTGATCATTGCTCTTCTTCATCAACAGCAGGTTCAGCACCTCTTTTTCACGTTTGGTGAGCGCGTCCATGAAGGAGTCCATGATGGAGTTATAGACTTCCAGCTTCTGGCGCAGCCCGTTCTGGACAAACTGATTGCCAGTCAGGACCTGCTCCATGCAGTCAATCAGCTCATCGGAAGTGGCGTCCTTGGAGATGTATCCGTTCGCCCCGCTCCGGATGGCTGACTGCACATATCCAGGGGCAGAGTACATGGAGAAAACGATTATTTTCAGGTTCGGGTACGAACCATGCATCTGCTTGACCAAGTCGAATCCCGAATCCTCGTCCTTAAAGTTCAGGTCACTTATGACGACCCGCGGCAGGCGGTCTATCCTGGCAAAGCTCTCTAGGTCAGAGATGGCCTTTTGGGGCAGCTTTGAGTCACCCAGGCATTTCCAGCTGGATTTGTTCTGTATATATGAGATTGTGCCCCATCTGAGCATATCATGATCTTCAATGATATAAAAAGTCTTGTCCATACTGCTAAACCTCCACTGTTATCATGGTGCCGCAACCTTCTTCCGAAGAAAAAGCCACTTTTCCTCCAAGCAGCTTGGTGCGCTCAACGATGTTCCTAAGACCAAAGTGCATGTTCGCCACAGCCCCAAAGGTTTCGCTATTTATCCGCTTGGCCAGCGCAGGATCCATTCCTTCGCCGTCGTCCGTGATTATGACTTTCAGGTGGTCACCGTTCTTTTTAAAGAAAACGGTCAACTCCCCGGCATTCGCATGCTTCTGGATGTTCTGCATGGCCTCCTGCACGATGCGGTACAGGTGCATAAGACGCTCTCGCGACCAGCCGGCAAAGGATACGGAAGGCTCACACACTATGCGGAACTGGGTCCCCCCATGACCAATGTCGAAAATCTTATGGGCCAGCAGCTCCAGCGATGGGACCAGGCTTGCGCTGTCTATGGCCGGAGGTGTCAGGTTGTAGCAGAGCCTGCGGATGCTTTCGATGTTGGCATTCTGGGTGTCCAAAATCTTCTGCGCAGCGACCTTGTCCTCAAGTCCCTCCGCAAGCAGCGAGACATAGCGCAAATCCTGCGCGACAGAATCATGCAGCTCCAGGCTTATACGCTTTCTCTCCTCTTCTTGTGCCTGTATGGAATGACGTATGTATTGCTCTGAGTTGTAAATCTTACTGTCCTTGCGGCGGTTCTCTCTCAGGTTCAGTAAGAGGAGCGTTCCTGCTATAATAAAAAGGCTTATGGAAATCCAACCGAACAGGCGATAAATAGCATCATGTGTTGCCTCCAGCCTGCTGTTCTTTTGGGTCAAATAGTCGATAAGCTCGTCCTTGGTCATTGTGCCTTCTGTTGCATCCACTTGGTCAGGAGCGGACCGTGTCCTTTTTCCGCATGAAAGCATGGATGCGGACAGGAGGGTGAGGAGAATCATTAAACTTGCGGACAAGGATAAAAGACGCTTCATGACTTCCCTGTTTCCGGAAGGTCAGAATCTGCTTGGACCCCAGCTGAGAACCTTCTCCCGAACGAATGCACTATATGGGTGTATAATTTGAAAATACCGAATCCCGCGAACGTTGTAATCACCCTGTCCGGGACAATGACAGGAATGCGTCCAAATATGGCGGAGGACAGCAAGCCCGCCTGCTCATCGCTGAAGGCGAAAATGATACGGTCGAACGCCCAGTCCTTGACGTTGAGAGGGTAGGTGTA
>CAMNGY010000324.1 GCA_946538795.1 uncultured Treponema sp. | reverse complement strand
CCCCGCCACTGGGGCTGCCGGCATGGCCGGGGCAGGTGGCTACGGAGGCATTGGCGGGACCGCGGGCTTCTATGACGCGCAGGGAAACTACCACCCCGCGACTGTCGGCCCGGACGGAAGCGTGGGCTATTACGGCTCCGACGGCAAGTTCCATTCGGCGAGCGAGCCGGGCGTCACCGCCGTCCCCGCAACAGGTGCCGGCATGGCCGGGGCAGGCGGGGTGAACGGGACCGCGGGCTTCTATGACGCGCAGGGAAACTACCACCCCGCGACGGTAGGCCCTGACGGAAGCGTGGGCTATTACGGATCCGACGGCAAATTCCATTCGGCGAGCGAGCCTGGCGTCACCGCTGTCCCCGCCACAGGTGCCGCCGGCATGGCCGGGGCCGGAGCCGCCGGGGGCTTCTATGACGCGCAGGGAAACTATCACCCAGCGGCAGTCGGCCCGGACGGAAGCATGGGCTATTATGATTCCACCGGAAAGTTCCACTCTGCGAATGAGCCAGGTGTGACACCTGCGGGGGCTTCCCGCGGGATGGCCGGAGCCGGCGGCTATTATGACGCACAGGGAAATTTTCACTCGGCATCGGGCGGAACCGCAGGAGGAGAGGCTTCTGCCCTGTCCGACGCGATGCAGGCGACGATAGAGGCCCTGAAAGAACAGCTTGCCCGCCAGACGGAGGAGAACGCCAAGAATTCACAGGCCCTCAAGGACGAGCTTGCCCGCCAGACGGAGGAAAGCGTCAAGACCAACCAGGCGCTCCGGGACGAGCTTGCAAGGCAGACGGCTGAGAGCGTCAAGACCAACCAGGCCCTCAAGGACGAGCTTGCCAAGCAGACGGCTGAGAGCGCGAAGAGCAACCAGGCCCTCCGAGACGAGCTTGCACGGCAGAACGCCGAGAACGCCAAGAGCACGCAGGCCCTCAAGGACCAGCTTGCCAAGCAGACCGAGGAGAACCGCAAGAACGTGCAGGCGATGAACGAGCTTGTCCGCGCCCAGAAGGAGGCGGAGGAAGCCCGCAAGGCCGCCGCCGCCGAAGAGAAACAGCGTCAGGAGGCCGAAGCCAGGCAGAGGGCGGAGGCGGAGAAGAAGCGCAAGGAAGAGGAGGCCCGCAAGGCCGCCGAGAGCGCTGCCGCCGCCAAGCGTATAAAGGAAGCGAACGACGAGATAGCCAAAGGCATGGCCGCCCTGAACTCCGGCGACATAGACGAGGCCCTCAAGCACTTCGCCAACGCAAAAGAAAAGGCGAAGCTTCCCCCCGAGGACAAGGAATTCTATGCCGACAAGATGGGCGAGATAGGATTTGCCATATACGATGCGGCCCAGAACGCGCAGGACCCCGCGCAGAAGAAGAAGCTCATGCAGCAGGCCCTGGGATATGCCAACGATGCCCTCTCAAAGGATGCGGCAAACCCTGAGGCCCACTACATAAAGGCGATGGACGCGTTCGACTCCAAGAACTGGGCGACCGCCGAGGCGGAGCTCAAGAAGGCGATTGCCGCCGACCCCAATAACCCCAACTACTACTACCAGCTGGGACGTGTCCAGGCCCAGCAGAAGAAGTACGAGGCGGCAAGCTCCTCCTTTGCTTCCGCCATCAAGTACAACCCCTCGTTCGCCTCGGCCCAGTACAACCTGGGATTCGTCAACGAGAAGCTGAACAGGACGCAGCAGGCCCTCGCCGCTTACCGCAAGGCCTTCCAGATTGACTCGAACTACGAGAGGGCCTACCTTGCCGCGGCGAGGATCCTCGTCAGGCAGAACGATTTCAACGGGGCCGCGGACCTGTTCAAGCAGGCCATCCGCATAAACCCCTCGTCCTCCCAGAACTACCAGGAGCTTGGCTCGGTGTACTCGTCTGCCGGCAACTACACCGCCGCCGAGGAGGCCTTCAAGAAGGCCCTCGCATACATGGACCCCGCCAAGAAGGATCCCGTCACCTACTACAACCTGTCTACAGTCATGTACGCGCAGGGAAAGAAGGACAACGCGCTCTCCTATGCCAAGCAGGCCTATGACAACAAGGCGAACGCGGTCCAGCTGGTGCAGACCAACATCACCTACAACTATGCCCTGATGTGCGAGGAGACCGGAGGCAAGACGAATGCGCTCGCCCTCTACAAGGAGGTGCTGGCCGCCGACCCCAAGAACGTCAAGGCCCTGACCAACATCGGTGCGCTCAGCCTGGAGTCTGGCGACGCGGACTCCGCGCTGACATTCCTGCAGAAGGCATATTCGCTTGAGAGCGGGAACTTCGAGGTCAACAACAACTTGGGTAACGCCTACAGGCAGAAGGCCGACTACGACAATGCCGTCAAGTACTACCAGGGCGCGCTCAAGATAAGCCCAAAGGACAACACCGTCCGCGAGAACCTCGCCAAGGCATACGCCTCGGCAGGAAACTACGACAAGGCGAAATCGACATACCAGGATGTCATCGCGGCCGACAAGAAGAACTGGGACGCGTACTTCGAGCTTGCCAAGGTGTGCATAACGCTCAAGGACACGAACGCGGCCAAGGACTACTTGTCATTTCTTCAGAGAAACAACCCCGACTACAAGAGCTCCGAAGTCAAGCAGCTCCTTTCATCGCTGTAAGGCCCCCTCCCGTGAAAAAGCGAGCCGTTCTTGCAGTCCTGCCCTTCCTCCTACTGCTCCTGCCGCTCTCCTGCCGGCGGGAGGGAGGAACTCCGGGCCGGGGCATTCCCGCAGGCAAGCCGCTCCCCGCGCAAAGCTGGGAGGCCCTGGGGACGGTATGCACTGTCAACGCGTTCGACGGGGGGAATGAAAGCCTCTACGGGGAGATTTCCGCCTGCCTCATGGAGATAGACTCATCGTTCGGGGTGAACCGGCCCGGTTCGGACATAGCCCGCATCAACGCCGCCGCCGGGGCCGACAGCATCGCAGTCCGTCCCGATGTCTTTTTCGTCATAAAGACGGCCCTCGGCTTCGCGGAGCGGAGCGGGGGTGCGTTCGACCCGACGATCGGCCCCCTCGTCTCGCTCTGGGGAATCGGCACGGACCACCAGAAAGTCCCCTCCCAGGCAGAGATTGACGCAGCCCTCTCGCTCGTGGACTGGCGCAAGGTCATCCTGGACGAGGCGGATTCATCCGTCTTCCTGGAGAAAGAGGGCATGGCCCTGGACTTGGGCGGCATAGCGAAAGGCTACGCCGCCGATGAGGTGATACGCATATTAAAGGAAAGAAATGTCAGCCGGGCGGTAATAGACCTGGGGGGCAACGTCTGCGTGTTCGGAAGCAAGGCTGACGGCAGCGCGTGGAAGGTCGGGATAAAGA
>CAMNGY010000323.1 GCA_946538795.1 uncultured Treponema sp. | reverse complement strand
CCGTTGTAGTAGCAGCCGGCAATTTTCTCCATGGCCTCCACCTTGTTCAGCTTCGCCGCCATGAGGTAGTACTTGGCTGCCAGCTCGTCAGAACCGTTCACGAACGAACCGGCCTCGGTGTAGGCTTCTGCCAGATTGTAGAGCGCGTCAGCATTCTCCGCATTGGACGAAAGCTTCTTCTTGGCCTTGTTGATGGCCTCGTTCACCGTATAGGATGAAAGCGTCATCTTGTCGCTGTAGTATTTCTCTATGTAAATCCGTTGGTCCTTCGCCGTGCTTATCCCGGCGTTTTCGGCGAACACGGCCAGCCTGTAGGCTTCGTCCAGGTTGCTGTAGTCACCGTCAAAGGTGACGGATACGTCCTGGATCCGCTGCTTTATGAGTGCCTCGTAGGATTCTATGTAGCCGTACTTGACGGCGGCTATGAGCGATTCCTTTATGTCGGTCTGGCCCGGCAACCAGACGAGCGATGAGAATGAGAGGTAGTAGCTGTATTCGTCTTCCACCGCGCAGCCGCTCATAATGAATTCCTTCTGCTCCGCCTGGTCCCTGGCAGTGGCGGCAAGCCAGCCCCAGGCCTCGCCGTAGTTCAGGTTTGCGGCGGCCTCGAAGCTTTCCCTCGCGTCCTTGGCCTTCTTCCGCGTACCGTAACCGTTCTGCTGGCAGCGGCCCTGGCACAGCAGGGCGGGAGCATATTCGGGATCCTCTTTCAGGGCATCCTGTACCAGTCCCCAGGCTGCGGCCACGTCCTTGTCGGGCCTTACGGATGCGGCCTTCATGTTGTATTTGGACGCGGCCTCGTTGTCCTCCAGCAAAAGCCATGCGTACCAGGTCTTCTCAAACTTGCCGCCGGCATCGGATCTGGTCTTGAACCACTTCATGGCCTCGTTCTTGGTCGCAACCTTGAGCAGCTCGGTGTTCTTTTCGGTTTCCCTCTTCTCCTGGAAATTCTTGTCGTCCATGGAATTCTGCCAGTATTCCACGTCGTTCTTGAAGCGGATTCCCTGCAGGACCTGCGCGTAGATGTTGTCCAGTTCGGACACGGCCTTCGCATTCCTTGACGCATCGAGAGGGTATTTGTTCGCGCTGTTTATGGCCTGCCGGTAGAAGTTAAGGCTGCCCGGCTTGCCCTTGTAGCGCTCCCCCAGGACGAACATGCAGTATGCGCTGCCCTGCTTGGCCCCCTCGTTCAGCCATGCCAGGCTGTCCTTCTCTCCGTCCTCGGTCTCGGCTTCGGTGTAATACAGGCCCAGGTCCAGGCAGACGGTCTCGTCGCTGCCGTGCCCTTCGTCCTCGTACCATGACCGCATCTGCTCCATCTTTTCCTGGTAAGCAAGCTTCTCGTCGTAGAGTGCGTCACGGTATTTATAATAGTAGAAAGAAGCCATGTTCTTGTCGGTCGTGCCAAAGTAGCCTTCCCGGTATATGGCGGCAAGGGCCGCGAATCCCCTGGCTTCCCCGTACATGGCGGCGTTCATGTAGTATTCTTCCGCCTTTTCCTGGTTATGGAATGGGTTTGACTGCTTGCGGCACAGTTCCGTGGAGAATTCCGTCTGGACGGGAATCATCCCGGCGTAAAAATCTCCCAGAAGCATTGCGCTCTTTGCGTGGTACAGGGCTTCCGCTTCTTCCAGCAGGACAGAGGCTGTCTCCAGAAGCTCCGCCGCGCTGTCTTCTGTCACGGTCCCGCGGCCAAGGGCCAGTATGTCCTGGGCGGCCATGTAATAGGCTTCGGCCATGTTGAATTTCATGGCCTTATCAAGGAGCTTTTTGCGGTCTGCGCCGCTCGTCCTCTTTGCGAGGCAGATGAAGCTTTCGGGGAATTCCTCCGCGGCAGCGGAATCGTACAGCTTTTTGACCGAAAGCTTCGCCGTTTCCTTGTCTGCCCAGCAGCCTTCTATTTCCTCCGCAATCAGCAGGTTGCCGCCGGCAAAACCGGCCTTGTAAGCCCGCTCCGCGAATTCACGTGACTTCGCGTAATTCTTCACGACGCCGCATCCTGTCCTCAGGCATTTTGCTATAACGTAATTCGCATAGGGAATGAAGGCTGCGTATTCGGAGTACAGGCCGCCCGCTATGTCCATGTACCAGAGGTAGGAGCTTTCTGCCGTTCCGTAGATGTCCCTCAGGCCGGGAGCGTAAGTGTTCTGCAGCATCAGGTCGCTGTGCTTGGACAAAAGGAGGGCGAAGTACCAGCTGTCCAGGGGGTAGAATTCTATTTCAGCCGACAGGGCGGCATCGTGTTTTTGCTTTTCAAGGAAAAAATCCTCAGCGTTGGCGGAGTTTGGCGCGATGTTCACTGATGACCGTGCGGCTGCCGGCACCAGTGCCAGCAGGGCGATGGCCAGAATTATATATGCCTTTTTCCTGTTTTCTTTCATATCTTGCCATTATAAGGCATAAATCCCATATAATCAACAAAAAGCTATTTGTTCTTGTTGATGACCTTGGCAGTGACCTTGCCGCTCTCTATGTCCGTGAAGCGCACGTAGAGAGAGATTTTGTTCTCTTCGTTCAGGCTCTCCCAGACGGATGCGGCGAGGCTGTCCAGGTCCCCCTTCAGGCTGACCAGTTCCGGCTCACCCTCAAAGCTGGGGAGGGGATTCCCGTCGCCCATGTATGTGTGGATGTAGCGGCCGGTCCCTGCGACGGGACTTGCGTAGTCGAATGTGTAGCGGAGCGTGGCTGGCTGCTTTCCGGCCTGGCCATCCGCAGATGCCCGGTCGCTTTTCAGTATGGAGAGGCTGTAGCTGTAGGTGCCACCCTTGAACTTCTGAATCCCGGAGATGCGGGGCGTGTAATTTGGCGCGTCAGGCTCGAAGGTGCGGCTTTCCAGTGACCTGGAGAAGCTCGTGCCGTTCCTCAGTCCCTCGTATATGGTGTCGGTCTGGTCACCGTTCGTGACTATGGTCGTGACCTTGCCGGCCTCCTTAAGCTCCCTGACCGGTGAGTATATAATCAGGCTGGGATCCTTCAGCTTGGACGGGTCGAATGCCTGCGTCCTGATGCCGCCGTTCTCTTCTATAAAAATCCTGTTCCGGCTGTTCTCACTCCTGCCCATTATGAAGTAGACTGCGATGGCCTGCTTGCCGTCCTCTGACCTTCCCAGGATGATCCCGCGTCCGGGATATACGTTCTCTTTCAGTTTCTTTTCCAGCGCGTCCATGTAGGAGCCTCCTTGTGCGATTTCTTCCCAATATTAGCATAGGACGGGGCACCATTGCAACAAAAGTTTTACACCAGTGGAACGAAAGATTTACACCAGTGAAACGAAAGATTTACACCAGTGAAACGAAAGTT
>CAMNGY010000322.1 GCA_946538795.1 uncultured Treponema sp. | reverse complement strand
TTTCCAGCGCACGAAGGTAGTCTCGGTACATAGCGGCCTTCTCGTACTCCTCGTTCTCTATGGCCTTGGAAAGCTTGTCCTGAAGGACAATCCTGTCATTCAGAACGGAACGCATAGAGGAAAGCCTTTCCGGCATGCTGCCGGTGTAAATTCCCTTTATGCCCTTTCCCATGATATACTTGCGGATGTCATCCTTGAAAATGGCATAGCACTCAGGGCATCCGGCCATGCCCTTCTTCCGGATCTCACCCACGCTTATCCCGCAGACAGGGCACATACGGCGACTTTCCCGCTGGACCTTGCGGGAGATGTTTGCAAGCTCCTTGAACAAATCCCCTATGGAAGCTTCAATGCTCCTGGGATCAGAACTTATTCCCCTGTCTATGGCGCACTCCGCGCACATGTTTATCTTCCTTTTCTGGCCGTTGCCGGACATCTGCTCCAAGAATATTACAGCTTCCCTTTCCTTGCAGAAATCGCAAAGCATAACAAAATCTCCCAGTTATATGATTCAAATATAATTATAGTACATATTACAGTTTACGCAAAGTATCAAGTGGTTTTTCCCGTCCGGCCCTGGCCGCAGGAATGAACGACGCCAGAAGGGACAGGAAAAAGGTCATCAGAGCTACAGCAAGCACATGACCCGCCCCCAGCGTCGTCGGAATGTCCTGAAGGTAGTAGGCCGGGTCCAGAAGCCGTATGCCGACATATCCCGCCACGTTCCCAAGATGGGAAATGGCATAAACGGCGCCCCCGATCAAGTTTGTCAGCTTTTCCAGCAGCTTCAAAATAGGGTTCATATATATGGCGGCCAGCACCCCCAGCGGAAGGCCGACGACAAGCCCTCCCAGACCGCATATTCCCCCGACCATAAGGAAAGAAACCCTGATTCCGCGGGAAGATGCCCCCATGCTCTTCAAAATTGCGATTTCCTTGAGCCGCTCCATAGTCACCATGACAAGGGCAGAGCTTATGTTTACGCTGGCAACAAGCACAATCAGGACCATTATAAGGAGCAGGAGTATCCTGGTAGAGGAAAAATTCTCAAACTGGCTGGAATTCATCTCGCTCCATGTCCACACTGGGCACAGAGGGAACATAAGGCGTGCATCGTGCTTGACCCGTTGCACCACACTGGTAAAAGTCCCGTCGGTCTTGAGCCGTATGGAATAGCTCGCGGCATTTCTGGGCAGGAATGAGAATCCCGTCTTCAGGGGGATGAACACCCAGAGGGCATCCAGCTCCTGATAGCCGCAGGAAACTATCCCTGTCACGGTAAACACGGAGCTTTTGGGAACGGGCATACCTGACTCCGGAAGGGATGCCGTCACCAGGGAAATGCGTCCGCCAACGCCCACATTCAAGTCATCCGCCATCTTCTGGCACAGTATGGCGGATTTTCCGTCCTGGAAAGAAATTTGCCCTCCAACCAGCTTGAAAAGGCTGCTGAACGACTCGTTCCTGCTGAAAATATCATCAGGAACCGCACGGACACAGGCCCCGCTCCTGTAGTTCCCGCCGGAAAGGGATGTGGCCAGGGCTGTTCCCTGTATTTCCGGGTAAGCCTGCGTCACATGGTCCAGCGAGGAAGCATCCTCACTGGCCGACAAAAAGGCATTCAGGGTCGAAGCCTCCTCGCTGTCGGGCGAAAGGAATATATCGACATCCTGGGTGGAAAGCCCTATGATTCTCCCGGTTATTCCGTCTATCATCCCGTCGCTTATCGCCATGACAGCCAGAAGGGGAACCAGGCTTATCCCTATGCAGAACATGGAGGCAAACAGGCTCTTGCGCCCGTTGGTCCTGTTTTTGGAAAAGACGATGCGGAAGGCATACAGGAAGCAGGAGCGTGCCTTCATCCGACAAGCTCCCTCGCGCGCCCATCCTCTATGACATAGCGTTTATTGCCCTTGGATGCTATGTTCATGTCGTGCGTCACAAGGATGAGGGTCTTATGGTGCGAATCCGCCATTGAAAAAAGCAGGTCCCCTATAAGGGCTGCGTTGGCCGGGTCCAAATTTCCGGTAGGCTCGTCGGCAAGTATGAGTTCCGGATCATTTATCAGGCTGCGCGCAACGGCAACCCGCTGCCTCTCACCCCCGGAAAGCTGCGACGGGAAATGCCCGGCCCGGTCGGAAAGCCCTACGTCGTCCAGCAGGGATGAAGCCCGGCTCATGGCGTCTTTCTTGGAAACACCGGCCATGTAGGCGGGGAGAAAGACGTTCTCCAGAGCTGTAAAATCCTTGAGCAAATAGTGGAACTGAAACACCAGGCCCAGGAACTTCTGACGGTAGGCTGTCCGCCTGGCATCGCCCATCTTGGACACGTCGCTGCCACCAACCAGCACGGAGCCGGCCGTGGCGTCCTGAAGCCCGCCTATGATGTTCAGCAGGGTTGACTTGCCCGAACCGCTCTTTCCGACTATGACGCACTTGTCGCCCCTGTCCACGGACAGGTCCAAGCCCTTCAATATGGAAAGGCTTTCCCCTACGCTGACGAAGGTTTTCTCCAAGCCCTCTATCCTGACTATATTCTCACTCATCGCGAAGCAGCTCCGAAACGTTAAAACGGGTTATCTTCCGCCCCGCAAGCAGGGAAGAAACGAACGAAGAGAGGATTCCGAACAGGAAGATAGCCGCTATCTCCCCTGCGCGCATACGGGCGGGAACAGACGCAAACACGGAAAACATCAGGTTCTCCCTCACGTACGGAAGCTCCTCCTGGTTGAAGACAGCAGTAAAGGCATACTGGACATAGAACTGTACTTTAGCAAGCGCAAGGAACACCACGTTCATGTTCTTGGACAGCAGTATCCCCAGAATAAGCCCCGGAAGGGCACCTGCCAGCCCTGTCATGAATCCCTTGGTGGAAAATACAGCCTCCACCAGGTGCCGCCTTCCGCCCAAAGCAGAAAGCACCGCTATGTCCTGCCGCCTTTCGTATATCATGCGGCACATGGAATTGTATATGTTCACGGCGACCACGAGGAAAATAAGGATAACCATGAGCATGATGGCATCCTTTTCCACCCGGAGAGCGCCGAAGAAGGCCCTGTTGTAGTCCCTCCAGCCACCAATCCGGCAACTGGGGAAAGCCTCCTGCATCTGGGACGTGACACGCCCGTCAGAGCCGCTGTCGTAGAGCTTGACGGCATGGACACGGGAATCGGGCCGCATTCCAAGCAGCCTTTCGGCATCATCCGTGCTGATAAAGCAGTATGAACCGTTTATGTCCGAATAGTTGGTCCTGAAAATCCCGGTCACAAGGAATGTCCTGTCATCCGAAAATATGGCCGTGTCC
>CAMNGY010000321.1 GCA_946538795.1 uncultured Treponema sp. | reverse complement strand
CCTGTTCAGCATCGGCAGGATACAGGGCGGCGACATCATAATCAATTTGGAAAACGGAGCCGTGTTCGCTTCCGGAAATTCCGCTGAAGGACTGAAGGTAAGGGACCGGGAAGAAGACTCAGTTGTCCTTGAATCGGAAAACGGAAAGTACACCGTCACCTATGATTTCAGTGACAAAATTCCTTACGCCGACACAATCTCAGATGAGGAGCGCGGCCTGATTGAATCTAATTTCTTCTCTAAATATCCTCAAAACAATCTGGGAAATGATACATGGAACACAGCGAAGGCTGTTGAAAAAATAGAAATCTCAGAAAAACTGAAAGAAGCATTCGTCACCGACACTGAGACGCAGGACAGGTTCATCAGCCTTGTGTATGACACGAAAAAAGTCGGGACGAAAATTCTTTATACAAGGAATTCCCGAAGTCCTGACGAGGCAAAAAGTATTTTGAGGAACGCGGCGCTCGGACATATCCGCACGGTCGATTTCCCATATTATGACGAGGCCAACAGGCTTAAGAGCTGTTACCGTAATTTAGGCGATGACAATACAGCCTTGAAACAACTTATAAAACAATGCAGCACACTAGGCCTTTTCCGCTACGGAAAGGTAAATGTTACCGTCGAATATTCAGGTTCCGCGCTGTACGGGGTGTCGGACGGAAATGTGGAGTTTCTTTCCCCAAAATCAGCCTGTGACACGGAGCTTGTAAAAAAGACATTGAAACTTGAATTCCCGGACGGAAAGTCGTCGTTCAGCTCGAAGACTGACTTCTCAATGGAGAACCTTGCCGATACAAAGGCTAATCTCCTTCTCCTGCACAAAAATTCTGACCGCAGCGTCTCCGTCGCCATGAGGGAATTCCTTTACGGCGGAAAATACGGATGGTTCTACGGAATCTGGACAGGAAGCGAGGGGGAGCATCCGTTCACGGAAACAAACCTCCTCAGGGTCTTCAGGAATCCGGATGGTGCGGATGATTACAAGAATTACATTGTCACGGGATCCGTTTCGGATGAAGACATAAAAACTTATGGCAAGCAGAAGGCAAAAAATGTAGAAGTCAGCGTTTCCCCGTCTCCCTCCTATGAATGGGGCTGCATTCTCCCGAACAAAAGCGGCGGCAGACTTGAGGGACCTGTGTCCGAATATATGGAGGAGACTGTCCGCGATGATGACGGAGTGCTCAAATCTGACAGCAGGAAAGTCCTTTCAAGCCCATACATTGAGCCGGGAAAAATACGATGCGCCAGGCTCGGAGGAAACGCATACTTCATGCTTGACGGCATACCTGAGAATACCGCCTCATCGGGAAAAGTCCTGCAGAAAACTGTCAGCTCGGGAACGGACATAACATCGGGACCTCAGGTCAGCATATGGTCGGCAAGCCTCCCAACGACCGAGACGAGGAACAGCGGTGAGGCAAGGACAGTTCAGACCCTCCAGGACGTAAACTCCGACAGGATTCCTGACGTGCTCAAAATCGAGGATGGAATATGCAAGGTCTTTTTCGGGGAGGCGGATGCTTCCGGCAACATAAGCTATCCTCCGGAGCCGTCCCTTACGTCATGCGACATCGGGAACCTTGCAATGAACATCAATGAGTCAAGCTCAACGGGATTCTCGTTCAGCCCGTCGGGAGCGATACAGACAATCTACAATATAAGCGGACGCCAGAAGGGAATAAGCCTCACCAACGGAATAGGCGGCTCTACCTTCTCAGGAACCAACAGCACTCCGGCCTCTATGCTCGACATAAATGCGGACGGAATCATGGACTATGTTTATTATGACGAGAAAACAGGGGCATCCGCCGTTTATCTTGGCAGCGGGGACGGTTTCAAAAAAGCATTCGATTACGGATGGAGCGGTATTGGCAAAGGGCATGTGTCAGGAATGTCCGGGAACACAAGTTTCGGAAAAGATCTCGCCTCCGCAGGGAACAACAGCAGTGTGTCACAGGACATCAGCGGAGGAGTGTCGGGAGATGTGGGGGGATGCCTCAGCATAAGCTCGAGCGTGCAGGACCTAATACTGATGGACATGAACGGCGACGGGCTTTCGGATGTCGTCCGCATGGCCGAAACTCAGGATGATGCGGACAGCATAATATATGAGGTTTTCTACAATACGGGCTCTAAAATCGAGGACAGCTCCCCCTCCCTAGTCAGAATTCCCAGATGGGAAACGGAGAACCCGGGAAGCCTCGGCGTGGACAACGGCGCGATAAATTCAAACAAAATAACTTCTGGCTCAACCTCGGTCAACCTTGATGAGACCGCCGACGTTGACATAAGCGAGTTCAGCGGCGACATGGAAAGCCCCGGCTGCTCAATAACGGCCTCCGTCAGCATAACCGGAAACCTTTCCGTGAACATGAGCCTGAAGATACCTGTCATGACAGACGTAAGCGTCAACATCACATCAAATATCGGGGGAGGAATAAACGCGGGATCCTCGACCACAAGCGCGACGGTCAAGATGGCTGACCTCGACGGGGACGGACGGCCCGACCATGTGCTCAAAACATCTGACGGCATCTGGTGGAAGAGGAACCTGACGGGAAAGCTGGGGCTGCTCAATAAAATAACGCTTCCGCAGGGCGGATCCGTTCAGATCGGGTACGCGGAGAAATACGGAACGAGGGACAACCCCAACTTCAAGTACGTGATGTCAAGCGTCACCATGAACGACGGGACGGACGGCGCGGGAACTCTTCCGAAAGTGGACCAGGGGGAGCATTCCGTCACCACGTTCTACGAATATGACGGCGGATACTATGACAGGAATGAAAGGGACTTCTACGGATTCAGGACCGTCAGGACGACATTTGCGGACGGAACATGTCAGGAGGACACATATTACAACGACGCATGCTACAGCAAGGGATGCATAGAAGAAAGGAAGCTCCTCTCGAAAGACGGCATCCTTCTTTCCATGAGTGGCACGAAGCTGTGTTCTGCTCCATGTGCGCTGCCCCGGATGGAGGAGTCATGGGTTTACGAGAAGGAAAGCGGGGACGGTTGCATCCACACTTCCACAGAATATGTCTATGATGACCTCGGAAACTGCATAAGGATAACGCAGAACTTCGGAGACGGAAAGAGGCTTGCGGCTGAAATCAGCTACGACAATACGAACATGACGGACTACATCATAGGACTTCCGGTTGACATAAAGGTGTACGGCTCAAACGGTCAGCTGCTCCGGCACCGTGCGGGGGAGTACGACAGGTTAGGACAGCTTGTGAAACTCCGCCAGTATTATGATTCATCCAATTACACGGCAAATGAGATTCGCTATGACG
>CAMNGY010000320.1 GCA_946538795.1 uncultured Treponema sp. | reverse complement strand
GGGTGTACATCTCCATCTTGTCCTCGTTGTCCAGCGTGATAAGCCCGATGTAATCGATGAAAATGATTTTCACGTCGTTCTTGGCTTTCATCCGCCGGGCCATCGCCCGCAGGTCAAGCAGCTTCATGTTCGGCGTGTCCACGATGTAGAGCGGGGCGGAGTAGCAGGCGCTTGCCGCGTCCTGCAGCTTCTTGAAGTCTTCCATCTTCAAAAGGCCGTTGCGGAGCCTGGTTCCCGGCACGCGGGCTACTTGGGACAAAAGGCGCTGGCCTATCTGGTCGCTGCTCATTTCCAGGCTGAAGAATCCTGAAGGAATTTTGTTCTCTATCGCGATGTGCTGCAGCATCGACAGTGCGAGGGCGGTCTTTCCCATGGACGGGCGCGCGCCCACGATGATCATCTCCGAATTCTGGAAGCCGCTTGTCATGCTGTCCAGCTGGGTCAGGCCGGTCTCTATGCCTGAGACCGCGCTCTTGTTCTTGTACCTTTCATCAATCCTCCTGATGGACTCGGGAATGATGTCCGTCAGGGACTGGATCTTTGTCGTCTGGTTAGTGTCGGTCAGGCGGAAAATCCGCTGCTCCGCCTCCTCCAGGATCGACCGGCTTTCCTTTGTCTGGTCAAAGCTCTCCGCCTTTATCTCGTCGGAGATTCCTATGAGGTTGCGTCTGACAGAACGGTCCATGACAATCTGGGCGTAGTAGGCCCAGTTCGCGCTCGTGGGGGTCTTCTCTGTCAGCGCGGAGATATAGGGAATGCCACCCGCCTGGTCAATCTTTCCGTTTTTGGTCAGGTCGTCTATCAGCGTTATGAGGTCGCCCTTGCTGCCCTGGTTGGACAGGTTGACGAGCGAGCTGAATATCACCTGGTTCCGCAAGTCGTAGAAGTAGTCGCTCCTGAGGTATGCGACAATCTCGCTGACGCATTTCCAGTCCAGAAGCATCGCTCCCAGCGTCGCCTGCTCCGCGTCCATGTCATGCGGAGGCACCTTGTCTTTCAGTTCCATTTTCTCACCCTGCTGGTGATTGTATCACGAACACAGAGAACGGGCAAGCGCAGCTACGGCTATTGTAGCCACGGCTATCGGGTTATGCTGGCTCATTATGGACGGCAGGGATGCCCGGAATCGGGCAGGGGTACAGGCCCCGTCCCCGGCGGACGGCATGGCTGGCTCGGTATGCCTCGTCATGGAAGGACGGACGTGAGTTCTGGGGCATAATGACCCAGAATCGCATTCCAACCGGCGAAGGACTGGGGATTTGCGATTCATCCGGACTGCTGGATCACCTGTGGCTGCCTCTTTTGCCGGGCAACGGCTAGCCCCTTGCTTTCCTGAATTTTTGGCACGGAACTTGCTTTATAGTTGGTGCAGGCAAAAAAAGCCTGACAAACTAACAACAAACAAACTTTGGAGGTATGATATGAACGAACTTTCACTTTTCAACAACTTCTTCGACGACGTGCTTCCGGTCCTGCCGGACTACAGTTTCACCCGCACGACGAGCCTTCCCAAGGTTGACGTTAAGGAGACCAAGGAGTCCTACGATATGTACATGGACCTGCCCGGAATGGACGAGAACAACGTGAACGTGGAGCTGGACCACAACGTCCTCAAGATTTCATCCGTCCGCGAGGAGAAGAAAGAGGACAAGAGCGAGAAGGATGGCAAGTACCTCATCCGCGAGAGGCGCATGGCGAACTTCAGCCGCAGCTTCACCCTGCCCGACGACGTGGACGCAAGCAAGATAAGCGCAGTCTTCAAGAACGGCATCCTTGCGCTGACCTTGCCGCGCACCTCGGCCCCTGAGCCCAAGAAGATTTCCATAACCGCGGCATAACCGCTTCATAGACGCAACAAGACCTCAATATGACGGAAGGGGATGGTCCTTAAGGGGCTGTCCCCTTTTTTTACTGCAGGTCACATTCAATCGTCAGCATCTTGAGCGAGAAGCCGTTTCGCTCGTAAAACCTCAGGCCGTCCTTGTTCTGGGGAAAAACCTGCGTGCGGAAAAAATCCGCTCCCATTTCCCTGCCGTATTGCTTCGCGGCATTCAGCAGAAGAGTTCCTGTCCCGCGGCTACGGAAGTTTTTTGTCACCAGCAAATCCTGAAGATAGATATTACTCTGCGGCTTAAGGCAGGAAATATCTTTTGCGCGGACAAAAATGACATGGGCAAATCCGATTACAGTTCCGTCAGCCTCATCCTCCGCAACAAACATGGCCTGGCTTTCGCTTTGCAGGATGCCCTCAAGCTGCCCGGCCCTTTCCCCTTTGTTGCTCAGGACGAAATGCTCCGGCTGATATAGCACAGCGTCTTCTTCCAGTTCCGTGTAGAGCTTTTCCAGAATACCGGCATCTTCTTTTTGGGCCTTTCGTATGATGGGCATATCACATTCCTCCTTTCCAAAGACTCCTGAAAATCTCGCGGCTTTCGCCCCTGTATATCCCTGGGCCTTCATAGACCGGCAAGAACCCGCATTTTACCAGAACACGCCGGGATGCGAAGTTTTCCTTAACGCATATTCCGTATATTTCCGTGATGCCGGCGGCCTTTGCAATGGCCGGCAGGACAACGCACTTCATCCACCTGAAGCCCTTCAAAACATCCGTCGTCAAGCAGATGCTCTCCGAGTTTTATCCCAAGTACACGAATGAGGACTTGCTGTGCCTGTACATGTTCTCGGGCGGGGTGGCCAAGTACGTCTTCCTCATGATGTACTAGACCCTCTTTTCTGACAGGAAAAATACCATCTTCATCTTATTTTGAAAAGCCCAATCCGTATAAAAATGCTCCGTACTGCAACGTGAATTTGCTCCAGCTTTCCCGCTATGGCACGGACTACACGTGACAATGAAGGTATTTTTCTGCCCAGGATATACCTTGCTGTTTTTAGCACAATTATGCTAACATACAATGCAAAGGGAGATGTATGAACGCAATACGACCTGTTTCCGATTTGCGGAACAATTTCGCGGACATATCAAAGACCGTGCATGAAACGCAGCAGCCCGTGTTCCTGACGAAAAATGGCTACGGGGACATGGTCGTGATGAGCATGGAAGCGTATGAGAACATGCAGTTTGAGAGCGAAGTATACTTCAAGCTCCTGGAAGCCGAAAAACAGGCCGCTCTGACCGGCACGCGCTTCTCCTCCAACGACGTCCTCAAGATACTCCAGAAAGCAGCCTCCGAATGAGCTACTGGGTAAACGAGGACAAAAAGACCGTCACGGTTGCCCGTGTTATCTATGCCCGGCGGAACATCAGCACGATTTTGCGGTGACAGGCAACTTCAAGCCCGCCCGGCGATGGC
>CAMNGY010000319.1 GCA_946538795.1 uncultured Treponema sp. | reverse complement strand
TGCTAAAAATCGTAGCCGATGAGGCCACAAAGAAACTGATTCCTGACATATCGCAAAAGCAGGTTGCCGAACAATGAGAAAAGGAAGCTTCGAGCTGTACGTGGGCTGCGCCCTGGTACTTGCGCTTCTTGCGGTTGCCACGGTCAGCATTTTCTATACCCCGTACCCCATAAACGGCATAGATGCAGAAGTCAGGAGCATGCCTCCCTCTCCCGCCCACATAGCAGGGACAGACAACCTGGGCAGGGACATCTTCAGCCGCCTTATGGCCGGAACACGGTTCACGCTGCTGGTAGCCCTAAGCACGGTTACAGCAAGTTCCCTGGCAGGCAGCATCCTGGGACTGACATCGGGCTATTTCGGAGGGATTTTCGACGAGATAATCATGAGGACGGTGGACGCGCTCACATCCTTCCCCAGCATCCTGACAGCCCTGGTCGTGGTCACGGTCCTGGACTGGGGCAAGCTCACAATAATCGTCGCGCTAGTAATCATGTTCACTCCCAGCTTTACCCGCATAGTGCGGATGGGGGCCTTGAAATACCGGGATGCAGAATTCATACAGAGCTGCAGGGTCCAAGGTTGCTCCACACCCCGCATCCTCCTCCTGCACATATACCCCAACGTCCTGCCCCTCCTTTTTCCTTCCATAATCGTAGGACTTTCCAATGCAATTCTTGCGGAATCCAGCATGAGCTACCTGGGGCTGGGAATTCAGCCGCCAACGCCCAGCTGGGGATGGATGCTCAGCGAGGCACAAAGCATGGTGTTCAAGTCCCCATGGTACGCCGCTTGCACGGGAACCACGATAGTTCTGGCAGTGGTGGGATTCAACTGCCTGGGAGAAGGATTAAGAAAGCTGTCAGAGAACAGGAGCCTCTAGTACCGTCATGCCAAACCAGAAGCTGCTTTCAGTCAAGGACCTCAGAATTTGCATACGCGGCCTTGGAAACCGCCTGTACCCGGCTGTGGACGGGGCCAGCTTTGACATAAGAGATGGCGAAATCCTCGCGCTGGTAGGCGAGAGCGGTTGTGGCAAAAGCCTCACAGCACTTGCGATTGACGGTCTTTTGGATGAAAGCGCAATATATTGCGGAGGCAGCATAAGCTTCTGCGGCAAGGAACTTCCAGGACTTACTGAAAAGGAAAAGAGGAGCATATACGGCAAGGACATAGGCATGGTATTCCAGGAGCCTATGACCTCTCTTGATCCCCTTATGCGCATAGGCGAGCAAGTTGGCGAAAGCCTCCTGCTGCACGGAAATGCCAGCAAAGAAAAAAGAAAAAAGCTCGTAAGAAGCGCACTGGAATCCGTAAAGCTGGAAAATCCAGATGAGCTAATGAGCAAATACCCCCACGAGCTTTCGGGCGGAATGAGGCAGCGCGTTATGATAGCCAGTGCCTGTATATGCCGTCCGCGACTCCTTATAGCGGATGAGCCTACGACGGCACTGGACATGCTGACCCAGGAAGAGGTGGTGAAGCTCCTTAAGTCCATAAACGCTGACAGCGGAACCGCAATCCTTTTCATATCGCATGACCTGAAACTAGTGTCCCGCATAAGCAGTCGCATAGCTGTCATGTACGCGGGCAAGATAGTGGAAACGGGATGCACGGAAGTCATAACGGAAAAACCTGCCCACCCCTATACAAGCGCGCTCCTAGGTTCCCTTCCTTCCAGGAACATGAAGGGAAAGCCCCTGGACTGCATAGGAGGGCGTGTCCCCACGGTAACGGAACCCAAGCCACCCTGCCCCTTTGCTCCCCGCTGCCCGCGGGCACAGGGAAAATGCTTTGATCGCGCGCCCAAGCTCATGACGCTTGACGCCGGGCATACGGTCAGCTGCAACTTCCCCTTCCTCCAGTCCTGAAACCGGGCTTGCCCAGTTTCAAGAGATGCCATATACTTATCCGCATGAAAGACGAAAAAGAAAAGGAGAGGCTGGACAAGGTCCTGTCAAACAACGGGTTCGGTCCCCGCAAAAGCGTGAGGAAGCTCATACGAAGCGGGGCCGTGAGCGTGAACGGCAGGACGGAGCTGCTCCCCGACGCGCACGTGAACGTCTCGCTGGACAAAATATGCGTGGACGGGCAGGAACAGCGCATCATCCGCCACGTGTACCTGATGATGAACAAGGCAGCAGGATACGTCTGTTCCACAAAGTGCGGCGAGCACAAGACAGTATTCGAGCTGCTTGATGAAAAGTATATGGGCAAGTTCCTGGGGGGGACAGTGGCTTCGGTCGGACGGCTGGACGTTGACACGGAAGGACTGCTCGTGTTCACGACGGACGGTGCGCTTAACCACTTCCTTACGGCACCAAAGAACATGATTCCAAAGACCTATCTGGTCCGCCTGAGAGATTCTGTTTCAGAGGAAGGACAGGCACGCTACACGGAAAAACTTGCAGAAGGAATTCACATAGAGGCCGAAGGGAGCGAGGAAGCCGCGGATTGCCTTGGTGCGCAGTGCGAGTGGAACACCCCCTCAGAATGCAAGCTGACGATATACGAAGGAAAGTACCATGAGGTCAAGAGGATGTTCCTGGCATTGGGCAATGAGGTCATATACCTGAAGCGGCTTTCCATGAACGGACTGGAGCTGGACGCATCCCTCCCACCGGGGCAATACCGGGAACTTGACGACGAGGAGATTGCAAGGCTTGCAGCCCGCTAAATCCCCTTTTCCAAACCCCTGAATCCTGTTATACTGGCCACATGATACGCGACCTGCTGGAGCTTTTCATCACATTCTTCAAAATAGGGGCCATCACCTTCGGCGGTGGCATGGCCATGCTTCCCATACTGGACAGGGAACTTGCGGCCAAAAAGAAATGGACTACGAGCGAGGAGCTTCTGGACTACTACGCTATCTCGCAGTCAACGCCCGGCGTAATCGCGGTAAATGTGGCGACCTTTATCGGCTTCAAGAAGCGCCGGATCGCAGGAGGCATAGCAGCGACGCTTGGAGTCGTGACGCCTTCAGTCCTTATCATAAGCATCATAGCCACGTTCATTGCCAATTTCGAGCAAATCGAGTGGGTACGCAGGGCACTGCGCGGTATAAACGTCGCCGTAGCGGCCTTGCTTTTGTATTCGGTTACAGGCCTTGCCAAGAAGTCAATAAAAAAAGCTTGGCAGCTGATTTTCTTCGCGGCAGCATTCATCCTCATTTATTTCTTCAAGCTGCATTCCGTGTTCATCATCGTGGGTGCGGCACTGGGCGGAATTCTCATCTCGCTGGGAACGGGTGCCTTCCGCAAGGGAACTTCCGCAGGCACCGGGAGCGAAAAGCAATGAGCCTAGCGCACCTGTTCTTCATTTTTTTCT
>CAMNGY010000318.1 GCA_946538795.1 uncultured Treponema sp. | reverse complement strand
CATGGAAGACTCGCGGGCGCCTTCCTGGAACGCCTTCTCCGGCGGATCGTCACTGCTGATAATCGCCGCGCAGCGCTCCTGAAGGTCGAGGTATACCTTCCTGTCAAAGTGGGCGCGCTCAATGTAGAGCTCACAGCTATCCTTGCACATAACAACCCATACGCCGCGTTCAAACCCTGAGCACCCCATATAGAGCTGGAGCTGGGCGGCGTACACCGGTGACACGGCGGCAATGCCGGAAGTCTTGAACATTTTGAACCGCGTGGCGGACGCGCTCTTGATCTCCAGAATGTGGGGCCGCGTTCCCTTCACGTCGTCAATCACGCCGTCGCAGTGCCCGCGGACAAAGCCCTTAAGCAGTGTAAACTCTTCCTGCTCGTCGCGGAGGTGATAGCCCGCTCCCCTCAACCAACGTAAAACCTCCTGCTCAACAGCGCTGCCAAGGCTGAAAATCATCTGCGCGCGGCCGTCTATGGACTTCGGCGTGAAGCCGCGGAACTGATACCATATTTTGCGCCGGCACGGGTCACCGGCAATGCTCATGCCGAGATATGAGCGGCTAGGCTGTTCCTTCCTGTACCTGGACGCGGCCTCGTACATGGCCGTTGCCATGGGGTTCTCAATCTCCATTATGACCACCTCACTACGTGGTAGTACTTGTCCCGTTTGCGCACCCACAGCTCCGCTGGGAAACTGCCTTTCAGCTCGTCAATCCGCGAAGCCGCTTCTTCCAGCGTGGCGGGCGGGACGGTCTGCGTGATGCCGTTCCATATCTGGCGGGCTTTGCTCTGCCCGTAAGCAGACGCCTCGCCCTCAAGGTCAAGGAACTCCGAGAAAGACACGGGCTTCCCGTCCTCAAGCTGACCGCACATGTCCACCCTGAGCATGTGATTGCCGCTTCTCGACGTGAAGGAAGGATTGAACGCCGGCGTGGCTATCAGCCTGACTTTCTGCACGCTGTTCTCGGCGTCTTTCAGCTCTTCCATGACCGGAACGCGGTCACAGATACGCTTCTGCTGTGCGCCGCAAAACGGACAGACGATAGCCGACTGCGGAATCAGCGCCTCACATTCCAGGCACTGAATGAGTTCCGGTTCAGCCGGCCCCTTCTTCTCCTGCTGTATACGGCCCCCCGGCTTTATCCAGCGGACGCGCGGATGAGCAGGATTGCCGTGTTCTTTCCAGTTTCCGGAAAGGTCCAGCAGGAGGCAGTCAGTCTTCCCGGGCGACGTCCTGAGCCCGCGCCCTATCATCTGGACGTACAGGGCTGTGCTCTTCGTCGGCCGGCACATGACCATGCAGTCAACACAGACACAATCCCAGCCTTCCGTGAGCACTCCCACGTTACAGATAACGTCCAGCTCGCCGTTATCGAACGCGGCCAAAGTTTTCTGCCTCTCGTCGTGCGGCATTTTTGAGTGAACAGCCCCCGCGCGGTATCCGGCGGCCCGGAAAGCGTCCCTGAGTATCTCGGCGTGCTGGATAGACACGGCGAACACCACCACATGACGGCGGCCTTTACCGTATTTTTTCAGCGCTTCAACGGCGCTTCCGACGTGAACAGCCTGGGACATAGCAGCGGACAGCTCACCCAAATCGTACTCACCCTTGGACGTTTTCACGCCCGAAAGGTCGGGTTCCGTGCATCCGTATCCCTTGAGCGGGGCCAAAAACCCCTCGTCCTGCAGGTCGTCAATGCCGATCGAATAAGAGAGCGTGTCGAACCAGTTCTCTTTGGGGTCGCGGCAGTCTTCGCCGTAGATATACCCATGTCCCAGGCGGTAGGGCGTAGCCGTCACTCCCAGCATACGCATATCGGGGTAGTACTCACGCAGCCTGTTGATGAGTACGGCGTACTGGCTTTTTTTGCCCGCCGGCGGCAGGCGGTGGCACTCGTCGACAATAAGAAGCTGCTGTTCCGGCAGCTCACCAAGGCGGCGGGCCAGCGTCTGCGGGGAACCAATTACCACCTGCCGGTTGACGTCTACAGATGACGTCACAGAGTGGCAGGCTATGCCTACCTTGTCCTCGCCTTCCGGCCATACCTTTATGAGTTTGTCCGCCGCCTGACGGACGAGCTGTTCACGGTGCGCGAGGATAGCGACATGCAGGCCCCATTTCTCAACAAATAGTCTGGTGATGGCTGAGAACATGATCGTTTTCCCCGCGCCCGTGGCGGCCTGCAGGAGGACGTTTTTATGCGTACGCATATCGGTTAACACCGCCTGCAGGGCCGCTTCCTGGTATGGCCTGAGCGTTACCACGGCATCCCGGCCGGCGCGGCGCCGTCCTGCGGGGGAACACTGGCAGCACTGGCGGCCGCAGCCGCTGCGGCAACGCACGGGGCATAGCGCTTGAAGCTCTGGTACTGGTCGCCGTTGTACTCGCGGACGCCAACCCTGATGCGAAGGCGCTTGTTGATGAGCTCGTCCGTGGTTCCGCCGATATTGGGATTAAGGCCGCACGCCTCACGAATGCTCTTCAGGTGCTGCAGGGAGATCTCCGTGCGGGTAGTGTTGCCGCTCCAGAGGTGGAGCGCTTCAAAAACAATCGCGCCCGTATGCGTTGGCCCAACAACGGAATACCACAAATTGATGTACGTTTCGCCGTCCTTGGTCTGCTTCGGTTCGGCGTTCTTAATCACAATCTCGTAATCGCCGGGGGGGAGAATGGTGCCGGCGCCAACGGTACGGACGTTCGAAAGGTCAAAAGGCATATCCATGAGTAATCTCCTTACTTGCTGATGATTTTGTTTTTGATTTTGAGGATGTTCGGTTCTTCGACGGGTGCCAGCTTGCCGGACCGGTCTTTTGCAAGGCCGGCTGGCTCTGTGGTCTGGAAGACAACATACGAGGTCCCGTTTTCGCCGGTGGTTCTGTCCATGTAGAGGACCTCATCGAAGAACGAGGGGAGGCGGGACTTTACCGCTTTGCCGTCAATGTCTGGAGCGTAGTACCGGCGCTTGAACTCATCCTGTTCCTGCGTCGTCAGGCAGGTAAAAACGACTGAGCACATAGGCATGTCCCGGAACGCTTTCACAAGGTCTGTCATGGTCTGACTGTATTCACCCCACAACTTAAATGTATCGTCTCTCTTGGGGTATTTGCGCTGAAGGCTCTCCACGCAGCGGGCGGCAATCTCGGTAAGACTGTCAATGAACACCCACTTATATTTGCCTTCCGCGAACTCGGGGGAGCGGCAGTACAACAGGGCCTCCTTGAACTCTTCCAGGCTGCGAATTTCAAAACCTTCAACGGCGCCGGACGCTACGAAATCGCGCACACAGAGAAGGCCGCTTTCAGCGGAGAGAACAAGGACTTTTTCCGGGACGG
>CAMNGY010000317.1 GCA_946538795.1 uncultured Treponema sp. | reverse complement strand
CCGTGAATACGGCAAGCCGCATCGAGTCCCTGTGCAAGAACTACGGAACCGACCTTTTGATTTCAGGTGAAACGGCTTCCATGCTGGAATCAGGCCCCGAAGCCGCGCTCTTGTCCTTTGTGGACGATGCGGACATCAGGGGGCGGGTAGACCGTATCAGGGTATATACCGCATGCTGAGGCTCAGAGTCCGGTAGAGATGCGCGCAGCCTTAAAGGCTTCTTCTGCGGCATCGTCCTCAAGGAGCGTCGCCTTTGTGATGGTGAACGCTGAGCCGTCCCTTCGTTTCAGCTGGTAGTTGAAGTACTGCTCAAATGGAATTATGCAGTAGCCGGTCTTCTTATGCACCCTGCAGACCCAGGCAGTTACGTTGTTTCCTTTTTCCCACTGGTTGGTCCTTTCGTTGATGAACAGCTCTCCAGCACCGGATTCAAAGTCCTTTTCGACCGTGATGTCCAGTCCGACTGTCATCTTGCTCAGGGTTTCAAAAGAGAGGTTCGTATATGTCCCAAGCAGGGCAGACAGGTCATCTCTGGACACGTGTTTGTCCTCTTCCGCATTGCCGCCGTTGCCGGATGGCGTTGGGGCGGGGGCACCGCCAGCGGAAGAACTGTTGCCGCCAGCGGATGAACTGTTGCCACCAGCGGATGAACTGTTGCCACCAGCGGATGAGCCGCTGCCGGAAGGGGCGGGAGTGGGTGTGCCGCTGCTGCTGCCGCGTGAGGGCGTTCCGCTGTTGCCGCTGCCGGAGCTTCCGCCTGAGGTATTGTTACCGCTGCCGGGCATCGTAGTTCCGCTGCCGCCGTTGCCGGATGGCGTTGGGGCGGGCATACCACTGTTGCTGCCGCCAGCGGAAGAACTGTTGCCACCAGCGGATGAGCCGCTGTCAGAAGGGGCGGGGGCGCCGCCAGCAGATGAACTGTTGCCGCTGCTTTCAGTGCTGCTGTTGTAACCGGAGTTGTCTGATACTGGGGACAGGTTTCCTGATGAGGCATCCTGCCCGGAGCTGGCCTGTGTTTCGTCTTTTGCCGGAATCACGGCAGTCTGTCCTGACACTCCGCTTGCTATTTCGCTGTTTTTTGTATAGGGCAGGCTTGCTGAATCCTCTTCTGTATCGCCCATATAGTCGTAGAACTGATCCGTACAAGATGTCGCCATGAATATGATGCTTGCAAGCAATGCTTCTGCTGCTAGAATTCTCTGAAATGCCTTCATGATTACCCCCTTTGTTTTGTCCGTTCACTTTTTTTTACTGACTGAGACTATATAGTTTTTACAAAATGATTGCAATTGAAAAATGTGTTTTTTTACTTTAAAATCTCGCATATAACACTGTATTTTGCGCTTTTATTGAATCAGGCCTTTTCTTTGTGCGGGGATTGCAATTTGAATGAAAATTCTGTAGTATGGCTTTAACATGAATGAGCTTTTACTGATTATTACCCTTCTGATTTCTTTTGGCGGTACTCTCCTTTTCATGAAGTTTTTTGGAAAAGGCGGTCTTTTTGCCTGGATAGGAATCTGCACCGTCCTTGCGAATATCGAAGTCACATTGCTGGTACATGCATTCGGAATGGACCAGACTTTGGGCAATACCCTTTTCGCCGCGACTTTCCTTGCGACCGACATATTGAGCGAACTGTATGGCAAGAAAGAGGCGGGGAGGGGAGTTCTTGCCGGAATCCTCACCAATCTGAGCTTCATTCTTCTTTCCTTTATGTGGGTTCATTACATCCCGGCGGAAGGCGACTGGGCCAGTCCCTTCGTGACGGGGCTTTTTACCAATACTCCCAGGATGTTGCTTTCCAGCCTTATAGCATACGTCATATCCGAAACGATAGACGTATTCCTGTACCACGCCTGGTGGGGATTTACCGAAAAGAAAACCGGAAGCCACACGAAGATGCTCTGGTTCCGCAACAATTTCTCAACGCTGATTTCCCAGTTTGTGAACATAGTGATATTCAATTTCGGAGCCTTTTCGGGCATATATGCTTTTGACGAGCTTGTTGCCATAACTGCTTCCTGCTATGTCATCTATATTGCGACAAGCTTGTTGGACACTCCCTTTGTCTACCTTGCCCGGAGAATAGCGCCCGGCATAAAAGAATAATAGTTTTGCACCGCGTTTTCAGAGCCGGCCGTGCTTTTGCCGGCTGAAGCAGTGGTTCAATGCGCTCCCTTGTCCGAATTATCCGGATTTTGCTATACTGGGGACAAGGAGGTAGCTTATGCATGACAGGAATCTTTTGGCTCGGCGCATTGCGTCTGTTCTTTTTGTTGTATGCCTTTGTCTGGGGGATCCTCCTTTTCTTTTGACCGGATGCTCGCACGGCGGAGGATCCCATGATTCGCAGGCTCCCGTTTACTTCCCTCCCGCTGCAGATGGCGGACAGGCTTCAGGATCTGCTTCTTCGGCCTCTATAGAGGAGCTGGTCAGCTCCGGTGATATAACCAGCATAATAAACTTTGTCACAGGGGGATCTGGAGGGGCAGCCGCGAACGGCGGGGACGGCCCGTCCGTGAAAACCGTGGCCATCTCCTCTTCTGATATAGGCTTGCCTTCCGGAGGGTCTGTGACGATCAAGATGACCGTGAACGGGCAGGAGAAGGTCTATACTGCGGCTGCTTCCGCTGACGGTTCCGTTTATTTTGATATACCTTCGGTTCCTTCCGGTTCCGCAGTCACGGTGAGGATGGAAGTCCGCGATGCAGCCGGGGTCCTTGTCAGGCGCGGGCAGACAAGCGAGACTGTCTCAGGAACCGAAGGAAGTCTGGCAGTCACGCTTTCGGACAAGGTTGAAATCCCGATATCTTTGTCTTTCCCGGCCGAAGCCAGTGTCTACAAGGTGACGTCCGGTTCGGACACTAAGTATCTGATAGGACTTGATGCGGCTTATGAGGCCAAACTGGGTACGACCGTGCAGGTTACGGGCTATGCCTTGTCTGGCTTGGGGTTATGGGAACTTAATGCCGGAAACTGTCTTGCGGCCGAAGGCGTTTCCATACAACTGACTAAATCCTCTGTGAGCATAGGACCTGATTCCGGTTACCAGTATGGACAGGCGGCCCGCCTGCAGTACGATGCGCCTTACATGAGTTATGAGCCTTATGTTCCTTCAAGCCTTGAAGAATTCATGTCCCGGGGCTTGTGCAGCATTTCCACGGATTCCTTCTTCTGCTGGCCGTCATCAAATGAAATCGAGAAGTTTGATGGTATAAGGGATGACGCTGGTGGAACGGCAAGGGCCCTGTTTTATGAGCTTCCTGGACTTTGCTATGCTTTCGAGATGTTTGCCGATGTGAATTTGGGCGGGACAAGCGTGCGCTGGCG
>CAMNGY010000316.1 GCA_946538795.1 uncultured Treponema sp. | reverse complement strand
AGAGGCTGTCGGCGAGCGCGAGCGTCATGCTCGTATCATCGCTCCAGCTGCCCGCAGGATAGTTTCCCGAGCGATGGGCGACCATACCGGTGACGTTGAGAGCCTTGGCCTGTTCCCGCTTGTAGAACTGCACGGGAAATCCCATTGCGTCCCCCGTGGCAACTCCGAAAATCAAATGCCAAACACGGGAAAAAGAATTGTTGTTTGTATCGGTCATACAGCTCATCCTCCTCTTCTATTCATTTACTTTCCAAAACCAATCCGCCTGCCAGCAGAGCTTTCGATTCTCTCGCTTCGGCATAGTGCGTGGATTTTGTCGCCGAACCAGCAGGATTTTGAGTTGCTTATGTCCACGTGCAGGATTGTCCTGCCTGTCTCCCGCGCAATCTGGTAGACGCTTTCCGTCTTGCCGGTGCCCGGTAGTCCGTAGAGCAGGACGGCGATTCCTTTTGGAAGCCCCTTCTCAGCGAGCCGTTCCTTAATGGAGCGCAGCTTTTCATCCTGCAAGGAGTCTTTCAGGCGGCTTATCTCCTCCTCGTTTTCCGCGCTGTAGAAGAGCTTTTTCTGCCTGATGTCCTCCGGCCTGATTATGTCCGTGCCCTTGGTGTTTTCCTGGAACAGCCAGGCATTCTCCCCCAGAAGCATTTCTTTTGCCTTGGAGCTGATTGTAAGTTTGGAGTCCGTAAGACAGCCCTTTCTCGTGAATTCCAGCAGGCCCGACGTAAGCAGGATGTGCCTTTCATTCAGGAAAGCGTTTGCGACGCTGAATTTCACGTCGTTCGTATCACCGTAGACATCGGTAATCGTTCTGAGAAGGCGTGACTCGGTTCCTTCCAGGAAATCGGAGCAGGCATCATAAAAGAACATCCTGTCGGTACAGTCATGACTGCTACTCGTGACTATGCGCAGTGTTTGAGCGATAAACGTGTTGTGCGCGCATTTTTCCTCTATATCCGATACCCTGCTACATTTATAGTTGACATCCTCGGAGCTTGAAATCAACGCTCCCATTCTCTTCACCAGAGCCGTCGTGGACTCGTCACCCTGCTTCTTCTTGGATATGCGGATTTTCTTGTTGTGCAGGATGCAGTCAATCAGTTCCGTCGAAAGTTCGAACTCATTCTTCAGTCCGATTTCTTCCTCGTCCATGCCGTACTTGTTGCGGATATAGCCTTTTGTAAGCAGCCGCTCGATATCAGAAGAATACGCGATGATCGACATGACGGAGCTGTTGAAGAACGATGCGATGTCGTTGAAGTTGCAGCTCTCGCCCTGATTATCGAAGTAGTAGGAGATGATCGCGCTGAGCATCCAAACGGCGCCGCTCGTGATTCCGAAGTAAGACGCAAGCTGTTCCTCGGCAGTGGAGAACGATTTTGTCCTTCTTATTTTCAAGTCTGAATCGGAGAGCTTCTTTGAGACTACAGAGATAGCATCAAGAACCTTGAAATCCACGTTGCGTTTACCTGCCATATACATCCTCCCGCGTTCTGTAAGCTTGCGCCCATTATACAGCTTCACTCTGTCATCTCGTGGTAGACAGGACAGCTTTTTGGAAGATTGAAAATGCGCTATCGTCTCAGCTAATGCTCAAACATCCCGGCTGTGGTGACGGGCCTATTCCGCTTTTACCAGTTCACAGCTCAGGTCGAATTTGATAGTGCCAAACATATCCAGCAGGATTATCACACGGTTCGTCATACGGTCTGTCTCGTGTATCCTCCCGGCATACCCCGCGAGTGGGCCGCTGGTCACGACAATCCGCATATCTTTCTTGAGCAGGGACTCGGGCATCCCGGCAGAAGTTTCATCCGGCGAATCATGTGTATAAAGAGAGCGGGAAATGTTCATGTCTTGCCTCCGGTTCAAGCTACAGTGTCAGCTCGAATTCCTCGGTGTAGTGATAGCCCTTGTGGAAGAAGTCGTATTCAATCGGCGCGTCGAAGCGGTCACGCAGGAACTCAAGGTCCCTCGTGATGGTGGAAATGCCGAGCTTTGCCAGTCCGAAGTGCCGCATCAGTTCCGCCTGAAGCTGGTTCTTGTTCATGTAGCGCCCCTGCTGGAAGCAGTGGTGAATGAACACGAGACGCTCCAGCTTCATGTTGCTTAGCTTGGAATCCTTGCAGTCATCAGGAATATTCTCATACGCGTCGTTATTGAAATTCCGACAATCAAGGAACGGGTTGTCGCCAAATTCTATGGCATTGCTATTGCCCTCGAAGATTACGTCGGTCAGATACTGACACTCAGTAAACGCATAGTTACAGACTTTCTTTACGCTCGCCGGGACGACAACTTTCTTGACGAACAATCCTTTCTCATAGTTCGATGAAAAGATACCCTCATTGAAGGTTTGCGGGCCAATGACTTCTATACCATCCGGTATTCTCATTTCCGGCTTTACAAAGCTGTCAACGACGAACAGCGTCGTCTTGTGGATTTTGTTGACCATGAATCCGTCCACAATCCCATAGGCAGGATTGGTCAGAAGCACATCGATTGTGTCCTGCTGAAAACTGTCCTCAAACATCCGCTCATCGTTATAATCAAGGCAATCACCCAGGAAGCCGAACGCATTTTCCATTACGGATATGAGATTTTTCCCGACATGAATGGTGGAAAGTGTTCGTTCCCTCTTGACATACTCAATGTACTTGATTCCCTCCGGGATATAAATCTCATTCAGCGACTTGCAGCCTTCAAAAGACACTTGCAAAGTAGATATATTGGAGGAGAATTCCACTTCCTTGAGAGCCTCGCAATAGGTCAGGGCACGCTCATCAACATACCGTATTGTGTCAGGCATGATGACTTTCTGTATACTGGTATTCGGCTCAATTGGATTTCCGAACACATACTCATCTATGGACTCAATACCTTCTGGTATCCTGACAACAGTTTCATTGCCTGCGTAGGCATACAGTTCGATTCCCCACACACTGTGCTTTAGAAAGAAATCCGGCCCCCTGAAGTTCATGGCTGTCCTCCGTATCACTTGGATAGTATACAGTATAACCCTTCACTCTGTCATTACGTGGCAGAGTGGAGGGGAAAAATCAAAAGTTGAGATTTCAAACTTGAACCAGTTAAATTTATCGCAAAACAAATCTTTAGAGGCAGCAGTGCAACATCTTCTAAAGAGCGGGGGCATGGAATAAGTTCTGGTGTCCCAACTCCTTGTGATCCCTATTTGGATGATGTGAGCAGGTGATGTGTGTCATTCGCCAAATTGAATCAAATTGCTCTCCGCAATATTTGCAGGTATATTTTGATTTTTCGCCTCCTTCATACAATTTGTGATAACATTCAGATTGTCCATCGGGATGCTTAAGAC
>CAMNGY010000315.1 GCA_946538795.1 uncultured Treponema sp. | reverse complement strand
TATAAAAACCTTTTGTTTGCCTGGAAGACCGAGGGGGAGAGGACCCTGTCCCCCATATTCGCCAGGGCGGTTCACAAGGCCCTTTGTCAGCTGTACGCAGGGCGGAATGTCCCCTGCCTTGTGCCTGTTCCGCCCCGTCCCGGCAAAATACGGAGGACCGGCTGGGATCAGGTGGATGAGCTTTGCAGGCTGCTTTCCCTGATGTTCGGCTACAGGGTGGAGCGGCTCCTGGTCCGTCTGTCCGGTGAGCAGCAGAAAAAGAAGGATTTCGGAGGAAGGCGGGCCATGAAGGGAATTTACGGCCCGTCAAGGCAATTTACACGTATGAAAAGGCGTGATACAATGCCGCGTGAGGTGATTCTCATAGATGACCTCATAACCAGCGGTTCAACTGTGGGCGAGTGTGCCGATATATTGAAAAGGGGCTTCGTTGAAAAAGTGAAGGTTCTTTCGCTTTTTATAGTAGACTAATAAGCCTTTGTGGTGTAAAATATATAAGGTTTTTGTTTTCTTGGAGATACCGCCAGAGGCGGTTTTCCGGGGATGCCTTGTTTTTTGAGGAGATGAATAATATGGCCGAAGAGAATAAGATGCTCCAGCTTGTGACTTTCCGTCTGGGAGAGGAGCTTTACGGTGTGGACATCATGGATGTAAAGGAAATCGTCCGGGTGCAGAACGTAAGGCCCATTCCGAATGCGCCTTATTACGTGGAGGGGATTATAAACCTCCGTGCCGAGATAATCCCAATAATCAACCTGCACAAGCGTTTCCATATCAGGATGCAGCATGTTGAGGAGGTGGAGGACGATTTGGGGGAGGATGACGGCGGCTTCATAATCCTTAACATAGAGGACAACAAGATAGGCATCATCATAGACCATGTGGCCCGTGTCATTCCTGTTGACAGGACGGACATTAAGCCCCCGCCACAGATGTTCAGCGGCATAGGCACTGAGTATATCGAGGGGGTTGTCCGCCAGCAGGATGAATCCTACCTGATAATCCTTGACATCAGGAAGATTTTCAGCGCAGGGGAGCTGCAGAAGATTATTGATCCTCAGATGGCGAGCGCGTAATCCCAGGCGTTTTGTATAATGATAAATACGTATAGCTCTACGATACGGCGCAAGGAGATGGAGGCCGTGCTGGTCTGCATGGTTGATGAGCGCTTGGGGCCGGGGGAGGCGTGTGCCCGCCTTGTCCAGTCCGTGAAGGAGTATACATCCTGCGACGGCGCGGTTGCCCTGCGCAGCCCGTCCCTGGCCTTGGAATATGCCCTTTCGGCCCTGGCCGCCACGGACGCTTCCGGAGTGGAGAAGGGTTGCTCCGTGATGATAAGCGCTCTTGCACCTTGCTGGCAGGCTTTGACTTTGGAAAAGCTTGGCTACAAGCCTCTCGTCCTTGACGTGGTGGAGGAGAACGGCCTTGTCAGCTTGGAAGCGTGTGCGGAGGGCGTGCGTCAGGGGGGGAAGCTCCTCCTGCTTACGGAGTCCATGGGGGTCCTGCCGGACATGGAGGGATTCCTTTCGCTGGGCGTTCCGATTATAGAAGACATCTCCCAGTCCGCCCTTGCGCGTTATCCGGTAAAGGAAGAGTCCGGGCAAAAAGAGGGTGATGCCAAGCCCGAAGGCAAGTCGGCCGGAATGTACGGCTCCTATGCGATTTTTGGAATGGAAGACCGGGACATCGTTACTGCCGGTGGTGGAGCCGTGCTTATGGCTCCTGTCAGGAAGGCCTGGATTCCGCTCAAAGCCTTGACGGACAAGGCCCCGTCCACTGACTTGATGCCTGATATGAACGCATCCCTTGCGTTCGTGGAGCTGAAAGAGTACTTCCGCAATGAGGCTGTCCGCAAGGAGTTGTTTGGCATGTACTCACGGGCCATAATGAGTGGCCGCCACAAGACGTATACAAGGGGTGAAGGTGAGAATTCCACCGTATACTCATTCCCTCTGGTGCTGAACACCGGCTTCAAGGACGTGAAGTCCTATGCGCAGAAGAAGGGTATAGAGGAGAGGCAGGCGTATGAGAATTCCGTCATTGCCCTCAGGCAGGAGGAACTTTCGCCATCCTGCATCTGCGCAAATTCCCTTCTCCTTCGTTGCGCCCTTTTCCCCCTCTATCCGAGGCTTGGCCAGAAGGATGCCTCCCGCATAGTAAAGGTCCTGCAGTCGCTCCCATGATTTTTTCTTCCGAGGTATATATGAAAAAGTGCCTTATTATAGAGAACTCATTCAAAGAGGCTGCCGTTGCTTTGGGGGGAGAGATAGCATCCTTCCTTTCTGGCCGTGGTGTAGAATGCGAGCGCTTCGAGTACGACGGGTCCTCCATGCGGAACTGCCGCAAGGAGCCTTCATTTGACGGTTACAGTTTCATCATAACGCTTGGCGGCGACGGGACGGTTCTCTTCGCTTGCAGGGGCTGCGCTCCGCTGGGCATTCCTGTTCTTGCTGTGAACCTGGGTGAGTTCGGCTTCCTTGCAAGCATACAGGTTTCCCGGTGGAAGGAGGAGCTGTCCGGTTACCTTGAGGGCAGCGCGTATGTAAGCGAGCGGAGTCTGGTCGAGGCGGAGGTCCTGCGCGGCGGCAGGACGGTTTTCAAGACCAACTGCATGAACGACATAGTGATTTCCGGGATTTCGAATTCCACCCTGATAAACCTGGAGGTGGCGTACAACCATGCCCTTCTGGGGCCGTTCAAGGTGACGGGCGTCATAGTCGCCACTCCGACAGGATCCACGGGCTACAATGCCGGTGCGGGAGGTCCTATAGTTGATTCCACGATGGAGGCCATGCTCCTGACGACGATAAGCTCGTTCAGCCTGTCTGCCCGTCCCCTCGTGTTCGGTGCCGACGGGGAGATTGCCATAACCGTGCTGCCTTCGCGCATAGGAGTAGGGCTTACTGCCGACGGGCAGATTTCTTTCCCCCTTGAGGAGGGGGATGTCATAATCCTGGGGCTGACCGAATACAAGGCCCGCCTCTTGTGCTCCACGCAGGAGAAGTTCTATGCGGCCCTTCAGAGCAAGCTGAACTGGGCGGGGGGACCACGTGCTTGAGGAGCTGGACGTAAAGAATTTTGCCCTCATAGACGGGGCACACGTTGAATTCTCCCCTGGCTTCACGGTCCTTTCTGGAGAGACCGGGGCCGGAAAGTCAATCCTCATAGGCAGCCTCGCTTTCCTTTTGGGAGGGAGGGCTTCTGCCGAGCAGATCCGCGCGGGCTGCCACGAGGCGCAGGTGAGCGGTACCTTCCTTCTGGACGGGAATTCAAAGGAAGCTTTGGACTGGCTGGCCAGCCGGGACATAGAAGCAGAGGATTCCCGCATTATCATACGCCGG
>CAMNGY010000314.1 GCA_946538795.1 uncultured Treponema sp. | reverse complement strand
GTGTCGGCCATGTCCAAAAGCTGGGTCAGGTCGTAGCCCGCCCCCATAGTCGGGTACGAGATGTATCCCAGGCTTATGGACAGCTTGAACGGCTCTCCCGCCGCCTTGTTCCATTCCTCGCAGGCCTTGTCCAGGTTCTTCCGTATCTCCAGGTACTTGTTTATGCCCAGGGAAGGGGCCACTATGGCAAACTCGTCCCCGCCCATCCGGCCTATGACGTCCGTGGAGCGGAAGCTCTTCTTCAAAAGCTGGGCCTCCGCCATTATGGCCTTGTCCCCGGCCGCATGGCCGTAGTTGTCGTTTATTTTCTTCAGGCCGTCTATGTCGCCGTAGAGGACTATGCCGCTCGCCTGGCTGGCCTCGCTCGCCTCCAGGGCCTTCCCCGCCAGGGAAAGGAAGCCCCTCCTGTTCAGGAGCCCGGTCATCTCGTCCGTGACGGAAATGGCATGGACAATGCTGAACTTGTCGGACAGCTCCTTCTTTTCCTCGGCGGACTTGCTCAGCGAATAGGAGGAGGCCAGGTTGTTGGATATGACCCGGCAGACCATCGTATAGACGGTTATGTCAAAGCTCCCCGGCCTGAAAAGCATGTAGCCGTACAGGATGGAGTTGCGGAACAGCGAGACGACGTACATCCCGTCCAGGGAGTCCAGTATGTACTCCGGCAGTATCTGCTTGCGGGGGTGGAACCTCACGGGAGGGAAAGATCCGTCCAGGGCGAAGTTGGTGTCCTCGTCCATCGCGGTGAAGACCATGGCCGAATCCGGCAGGGTGAAATAGAACAGCTTGTCCGTGCTTATGGGGTTCTCGAAGAGGACTATGGCCGCGCTCCGTATCCCGAAGGCAACCATGTCCTTGTTCAGGTGCAGGCGGAACTCGTCCAGGGAGTCGTTCACCTGCATGTCGGTGAACATCTTTATGACCTGGGTGAATTCACCCCGCCTGACGTACCATTCGGCAAGGCCGAAGCCCCTGTCGTCGTAGCGGGTGTTCACTATCATGCCGCCCTTGCCGTATTCCTTGAAAAAGCCGTCCTCTGCCTTCAGGCAGCCGCAGGACTGCCTGTACACGGGCCGCGAGCGGACGGTCGTTATAAGCTCGTACTTCTTGTTCTCTATTATGTCGCACAGCTTGCCCGCGGCCAGCGCCGCCTGCAGCTCAATGTTCTGGTCAACGGAAGTCAGGGGCGGGGCACCCAGGATGGACCGGTAGGTATTGTCAAATCCGGTCACGATTATGTCGTCCGGCACCTTCAGGCCGTACTTCCTGAAGCAGTCTATGCAGGCAAAAGCCATCTCGTCGTTCAGGGAGACCACGGCGTCAAAGTCAAATCCACCCTTCCTCTTCCTGTAGTCCTCCAGGGCACGCATGGCCGCGAAATACTCAAAGCTGCCGACGATGGCCTTGTCCTTGTCAAATTCTATGCCGTGATCGGCGAGGACGTCAAAGAAAACCTGCCTGCGGTCCATCGCGTCCTGAGCACCCTTCTCGACGTCCATCAGGGCGAAATTCTTCCTGTGGTGCACGGTGATCAGATGGGTCACAAGCTCGCGCACGGCATCGTCTGAGCTGGCGACGACGCTGGGGATGCTGCCGTAGATGTACCCAATGCTCACTATGGGCAGGGATGCGAAGGACTTTATGTAGGATTCGACGAACTCATGCTCGTAGTAGTTCAGCGCCTGGGTCGTGACGAAGATTATCCCGTCCACGTTCGCCGGGGTCATGTGGGCTGCGACGGACAGGTACTGGTAATCGTAGATGCGGCCGAAATTCTCCCCCCCGCCGGTAGGGAAGACAAGGAGGTCGTATCCCCTCTCCTTCAACACCAAATTCGCCCCGGCGACCATCTTCTGGGAATATTCCGTTTCCGCATAATCTATGAAGAGGGCAATCCTTTTCCGTTCTCGCATAGCTCTCCAATATAATCGGCAAAAAACGACAAATCGTCCACGGGATTCGGGGCTGTGGATTGAAATATATTTGTTTATCCCCTATAATCGCTATTGCTTTTTGTCGAAAAAAAGTAGAAGGCGACTCTCGTAACAGAGAATTCAATGGCATAGGAAGACGAGATATGGCAGAAAAGAAGCTGGCTCCGGGAACACTGGACCATACGAGGCAGAATATAGGGCCCATAGACCCTGTGGAAGCGGCAAAGATGCAGAAAGTCTTAGGCGGGGAGGTACTGCAGGAGCGTTCCGTTCCGGTGAACCCCGACAGCCTGCCTAAGAGCAAGAAACGGAACAGGGCCGTAGTAAAGGGGTCCGGGCTTTCATCCTCCGATGTATCGGCCAAGAGCGGCAACGCGAATCTGCCCAAGATGTCAGGTTCGACCAACACATTCAGCAAGACAAGCAGCAAGATGATAAAGAGCGACGACGACCTGCAGGAGATGACTGCCCACGACATCAAGATGATAGACAGGCTCATGATGAGCGAGGCCTATGACCTGAAGCCGGACCGGGGCGTATTCAACTTCTTCTACAACCTGTCGGCGAAGAACCGCAGGAAGCTCTCCAAGAGCTACGGAGAGTACAAGATAAAGTCAAACATAGACCACCTTCAGGCTTTCATCAGCACGATAAAGACCTTCATACAAATTTCCCCCGACACCTACAAGGCCAAGATAGCGACCGAAACGGATCTCAAGTTCAAGTTCCTCCGCTCTGTCGGCAAATGGACGGTGCACGACATAAAGATAATGGGCGAGGCCCTGCAGGAGAACGCGGGCGAGCTTACCGTCGGCATGATGGTCCCCTTCGTCTGCGCCGTATACAAGGAGCTGCTGACGGTCTACTACATAGGAGAACAGAAGGTCGCGACGCTCATCAAGGACATATACAACGACCTGGTGCAGTACCCCAAGGTGGACAAGGCCCAGGTGCAGACCCTGGCCAAGCAGGGGATAACCGAATGGCTCTACGTCGTTGACCAGATGATCCGCGGCATGTACCCCCTGCTCATGCGCATGTGCGGGACCGGCTACGAAGCCTACCCCAAGTTCTTCACCAGCCAGGTGGGCCAGATCCTCAAGTTCGTCGGCCTGTCCAAATTCGACCTGCTCATAGCCGAAAAGGAGAAGCCTGCCGAAAAGGAAGAGGCGGAGGAAACGAAGCCGGAGGAGAAGAAGCCCCAGGTACGGCAGATCGGGGAATTCGACGACCTTACCAAGTCCGGCCTCAAGGTGCTGGAGCAGCTGTTCCCCGACGCCGGCTTCTCAAACCTGGACAAGCATCCGGACATGTACCCCTACTTCCAGCCCATCTACAAATTCGATGACGGATTCAACATGCTCAGCCCGATGAACGGCATACAGGTGCTTGTGGTCCTCCTCCAGATCATCGAGGACTTCTTCC
>CAMNGY010000313.1 GCA_946538795.1 uncultured Treponema sp. | reverse complement strand
AATCGGGCCGCTTTCGCAACCCGGACTCACTCAGCCTGAACTACAGGTTCGCGTGCGCCTGCCGCGCAGGGCAGGCACATTGAGGCCTCTACAGGGCCGCGTGCACAGCGTGCACAACAGCCCTACAGGCTCGCGTGGCAGGTGCGGGCGATAACGTCGTCCTGCTGCTCCTTGGTCAGGTTGATGAAGCGCACGGCGTAGCCTGAAACGCGGACCGTGAAGTTCGCATACTCGGGCTTCTCGGGGTGTGCCTGGCAGTCCTTGAGCTTCTCAACGCCGAAGACGTTGACGTTCAGGTGGTGGGCACCGCGCTCGAAGTAGCCGTCCATGACGTTGACCAGGTTCTCGGTCTGCTCGTCCTCATTGTGGCCGAGAGCACCGGGGTTGATCGTCTGCGTGTTGGAGATTCCGTCGAGTGAGTACTCGTAGGGAACCTTGGCGACGGAGTTGAGGGACTTCACGAGGCCCTTGGTCTCTGCACCGTATGAGGGGTTGGCTCCCGGTGAGAAGGGCTCGTGGGCCTTGCGTCCGTTCGGCAAGGCACCGGTCGCCTTTCCGTAGACCACGTTTGAAGTGATCGTCAGGATAGACGTCGTCGGCTCCGCGTTGCGGTAGGTGTGGTGCTTCTTGATCTTGCCGATGAAGGTCTTGAGCAGCCACTTTGCGATCTCGTCGGCGCGGTCGTCATCCTGACCGTAGCGCGGGAAGTCGCCCTCAATCTGGAAGTCGTAGGCCATGTTCGGAGCGATTCCGATGACCTTGGTCTTGTCCTTCTTGTCGTGAATCTGGATGTCGCGGCGCAGGACCTTGACCTTGGCGTACTTGATGGCGGACAGGGAGTCAACCACGTGGCTGAATCCGGCAATACCCGTCGCGAAGGTGCGGCGCACGTTCGTGTCGATCAGGGCAAGCTCGGCTGCCTCGTAGTAGTACTTGTCGTGCATGTAGTGGATCGCGTTGAGCGTGTTCACGTACAGACCGGCAAGCCAGTCCAGCATGACATCGTACTTGTGCATGACCTCGTTGTAGTCCAGGTACTCGGAAGTAATCGGGGCAAGCTCCGGTCCGACCTGAACGCCGGGGGTAAGTCCTGCTTCCTCGTCCTTTCCGCCGTTGATCGCGTAGAGGAGGGCCTTGGCGAGGTTGGCGCGTGCTCCGAAGAACTGCATCTCCTTTCCGGTCTGCGTCGCGGAAACGCAGCAGCAGATGGAGTAGTCGTCACCCCAGACCGGGCGCATGATGTCGTCGTTCTCGTACTGGATGGAAGAGGTGTCCACGGAAATCTTCGCGGCGTACTTGCGGAAGGTCTTGGGCAGCCTCTTGGAGTAGAGGACGGTGATGTTGGGCTCCGGTGAGGGACCCATGTTCTCAAGCGTGTGCAGGAAGCGGAAGTCGTTCTTGGTGACCATGGAGCGGCCGTCCTGTCCAAGGCCAGCGACCTCGAGCGTTGCCCAGATGGGGTCGCCGGAGAAGAGCTGGTTGTAGCTCTCGATGCGGGCAAAGCGGACCATGCGGAACTTCATGACGATGTGGTCAACGAGCTCCTGGGCCTGCTCCTCGGTGAGGATGCCGTTCTTGATGTCGCGCTGGATGTAGATGTCCAGGAAGGTAGAGATGCGGCCGACGGACATGGCGGCACCGTTCTGCGTCTTGATGGCAGCCAGATAGCCGAAGTAGAGCCACTGGAAGGCTTCTGCGGCGTTCTTGGCGGGCTTGGAAATGTCAAAGCCGTAGGAAGCTGCCATTTCCTTGATCTGTCCGAGGGCCTTAATCTGCTCGGCGACTTCCTCGCGCAGGCGGATCACGTCATCGGTCATCGTTCCGTCACCGATGTTGTCAAAGTCCTTCTTCTTGGACGCAATGAGGAAATCGATTCCGTAGAGGGCAACGCGGCGGTAGTCACCGACGATGCGTCCGCGGCCGTAGGTATCCGGCAGACCGGTCAGGATGTGGGCTGAGCGGGCCTTGCGGATCTCGGGTGAATAGACCTGGAAGACCGCGTCGGAATGGGTCTTGTGCCACTTGGTGAACACGTTGTGAATATCGGCGTTGGGCTTGTAGCCGTACATCTCGCAGGACTGCTCGGCCATGCGGATTCCGCCGAAGGGCATGAAGGCCCTCTTGAGGGGCTTGTCGGTCTGAAGTCCGACGACCTTCTCCAGGTTCTTCTTGGAACCGTCGGCGAAGATATAGCCGGGCTTGTGGGACGTAATCGTGGACACGATGTCGGTGTCCAGGTCAAGGACGCCAGACCTCTCCTTTCCGTCAAGGCCCGTACACTTCTTGTTATGCTCTTCCTTCTGCAGCCTCTGGAGCTCTCCGAACAGCTCCTTGGTAGCCGCAGTCGGCCCCGCCAGGAACGAGCTGTCCCCGTCGTAAGGCGTGTAGTTTAACTGGATAAATTCGCGGACATTAACTTCGTCCTGCCAAAGCCTACCGGTCTTGAAACCGTTCCACTCTTCTCTCTGGACCATCTTTGAACCTCTTATATGATGTTGATTGCAAGCTAAGGGGCACGCCCCTCCAGCGATACAAACTGCTGTGAATGACCTGCCCTTAATATAGAGCAAGACAGATAAATATTCAAGTCTTTTCGCCACAAATACACAATAAATAGCGGAATTTTAGCGAAATTTGGTAAAAAGACACTACTGGTAGCTCTTGAAGTCCTGCACGATGCTTATGGCCGACCGGACCTCGCAGCTGGGAAGGATCCTGGCCGCCGTCTGCACGGCGCGCTCCGCAAGCCCCTGCGAGTCCGCCACACCCATCAGGGTGACGACGTTCCCGTCAATCGAGGCGCGCAGGAAGTTGATGTTTATATGGAAGTCGAATATCAGCTGGTTGACCAGGCGCTGGCCTTTGAGCCGCCGCTCCACCTCCTCCTTGCCCTCGGCCTCCTTCTTCGCGTTTATGTGGATTTTGACCAGAGCCTCGATCAGGCTGACCGCCTCCTCTATGGAAAGGATGCTCGTGTTCAGCGTCGCAAGGAAGTGCTGGGGATCGGTGTTGGAGATGTTGAAGAAGCTCTTGTGGAAGCCCTCGCGGTTGTTCGCGCTCTCGTCAATCCTCTGCTGGGCCTGCTTGTCGTTCCAGTTGAACTCCTTCTTGAGCCGCTCCAGGCGGACGCTGTCGTTGGAGACAAAGCGGAGCGCGACCAGGTTGGGCACGTTCTCAAGAATCGCGAAGGCCCCCCGGCCTATGAGGATGCAGTTGCCCTTGGAGGCTGCCTCAAGCTCGGCATACTGCAGGTAGTTCAGGTATTCGTCCCTGTCCTTGACAAGACTCGCGAAGAAGCCCGGCTTTTTTTCGTCGTACTTGGAGAGCTTCTCCTGGGGGAAACCCAGCTCCACGATTCTCTT
>CAMNGY010000312.1 GCA_946538795.1 uncultured Treponema sp. | reverse complement strand
ATTCCCCGGCTGGAGCTGTTGAACGACATGGGGCATATTGACAAGATGAAAACTGAGACGCTCTGCTTCGAGAAATAGTGAGGGAGTCTGCAAATGACGAGCGCACGCAAAGCAATGCAAAAAGGCCCGATAATAAGGGAAAAGCATTCTTTGCGTGTCGGGCAGAACCCGAAATGACCTACATCCTGACGGTTTCGACCATGTAACGGATGGACGTTCCTGTATCATCCTCTACCGTCTTTTGAATGAGGAATACAAGGGAATTTCCGGACGGATCGGTGAAAATTCTCTCTATCTCGTAGGAGCTGACACCTTTCCGCTCATATTTCGGGTTGCCGACCTTCCATGCGCCAATCAGTTTCCCGTCCTGATCCTCCACCCTCATGTCTATGTAGAAGCTGGAGCTTACCCCTTTTCCTTTTCCGGTAACTGTCTGCTTCAGCTGAATCTTGAAGAAGACGTCTGTGGTATCTGTGGAACGCTCGAAATCCTGAAACACTATGCGGTCAGAAGACTGACCTGCCGCAGGCTTGGCAATCTTGCCTGAGGAATTCCGGATATAAAGGAGGTTCTCCGGTCCCGACGGGGTACAGCCATAGCTTTTTATCTTGGAACCCGCGCTCTTGAGGAGCGAGTCATAGGCCTTTCTGCCGCTCACGCCTGTCGTCGCGCTGCTGGGCTGGGTCCTGAACACCCCTCCGGAAACGAAATCGTTCTTTGCGACATCAACGACATATATTTCGGCATACGCCTGGAAGCTTCTGTCAGTCTTGCCGTACTCACCGAATATATAAGTAGCACCATCCTTTGAAAAGCCTATGTCTGTAAAGGCGGCAGCATCGCCAGCAAATGAGAGAGCCGCAAGCGAAAGCATGGAAAAGGCGGCAACAAAAAATCTCTTCATAGTTCCTCCCAATTTCAATATCGGATTCAAGGGCACCTCCTTTACAAAAAAAACGTATTGCTTTATTCTGTAGTCGCAATGACCCTGAAAGCACGAAACCGGATCCTAATTCTCTTCTTTATCGTAGCTCTTATGGATGCGGCCTTGAACACAATCCTGTTCATCAGGGGCATGGTAGGACAGTCTATAGTCTTTACGGAAGACGTGCACCGCCAGTTTGAGTTCCTGGGATCTCTGGAACTGCTGGGCTACGAGCCGCTGGCCGTCTGCTCTTCCTGCCTGGCCTTCAACGCGTATGTCCTGCTGACGACGATAATCCTGTACCTGAGCTTTGAGAAGACGCAGGCCCTGGAGACAGCATATTTCCAAGGTTTCCTCATAAGCTGCATGGCAGAGAGCACAAGAATCCTGATTCCGCTGACGTCCCTAGTCCAGTCCTCCCCTGCATCCGTAGCAATAATAACGCACATAGTGATTGCCGCACGGCTGCTGGGTCCCCTAGCATTCCTGTGCGCGGAAATGTTCAGCGACACAGAGTCAAGGCTGTTTGTTGAGCGGAATTTCCTTATAATGCTGCTGGCATCTATCTTCATGGGGATTCTCATTCCCCTTGACACGAAGGAATTCTGCTCTACATTCATCTACCAATGGGGCCTGCAGAAAATATTCCACATGACGAGGGTTCTGCTGGTAGCGACGACGCTGCTTGCCATAACATGCAAAATCGCGGCGAACTATTCGGTGGAGACCATACATGAAGGCATAGGATTTTTGATTGGAATCAGCGGATACTTTTTGCTGTGCAACAGCGACAACTTCATCATGCTCGCGGTAGGTGCAACTGCCCTGTTTTTGGGGACACTGTACTACCTGCACTCCATTCACAAAATTTACAACTGGCGTTAGGCGAGAGTCCCGCTTCTGGCGAAGGACACCTGCTGCCTCCCGGCAATCACGGTTTGCCGCTTCTTGCGGCAACATGCTCATATGCCCAGATATAGCTGGGAAATTCCTCCCAGGACGATCGGAATGACCACGTTATCATAGTCTTTTAAAGGAAGGAGCTCTATGAACATCCCCACAGAGGCGACAATAAGAGCCAGGCAGCTTTCCTTGGAAGCAAGGTAGCAGGCTATGAATATGGCAAGGAAGCAGGCAAGGCTTCCGGCCGCTGTCTTTCCCTGCGTCAAGGGCAGCTGCATCCGGCCAAAGAGCTTTCCTGCCAGGCTGGCCAGGCCATCTCCGAACGCTAGGGCATAGATTCCTATAGAAGCCGGCAGCCTGTCCCACAGGAGCGCCGCAAGAAGGATACCAGAAGCAAGCGTGACAGGACCAAAAACAAAGCGGTTCTCATCGCGCTTCCGGGCCGCGACGGCAGTTATGGAAGAAACGATAGGTATCTCATGTCCTGAAAGGCGCATAAGCTCTGATACTGAGTACAAGAGGATGGACAGGAAAAGAGCCGCTATTACAATCCAGTAAAAGCGGCCCATGAAAAAAGGCAGCGCAGCACCGCATATATGGATGGATTTCCTGAATATCTCCTTCCATATATCGTTTATGTGCTGGCGCCTAAGAACTCCCGAATCTATCTGGCAGGAATGGTTCGGCACTACAGTCCCTCTTCATCACTCTTTACCATAGGTATGTCTGTATAAATCTCCGGGCTGTACTTGACCTTGGGCTCAGTGATGTATTTTATGTTCTGCTCCGCAAGGTTTGAGCCTCCAAGCCGGACCATGGTATCCTGATTCCTGGACAAGGCATCCCAAGCCCTGAGGCTGTCCTGAAGGCTCACGATCGCCTGGGCATTATACTTACTGTTGCCCGTCATCTCCGCGATACGGGAAAGGGTTACACCCAGGTTATTGGAAGCTTTCATATAGGTGTCCACTATGTCGCCATGATCCTCCCTCACCTGCGGCAGCATGATGCCGTACACCTGCCTCTGAGAGTCCAATATGCGCAGGAGCTTCTCATAGTAGCCCTGTGCCGCATAGTTGTCGTCGCGCAGGCTGAGAGTGTTGGCAAGGGCAAGCAGAGAGTGCGTGTCCTTTGGATCGCCCTCCGAACTGAGCCGGAAGGACATAAGGGCCTCAGGATAATTCCTGTTCGTGTACTGTATATACCCTACCCTGTAGCGGATGGAAGGTGTGTCGTTATCGCTGTTTATGGACTTGATGTAGTTGTCCAAAGCGACATCCATATTCCCAGACGTGAAATAGTTTATGTCGGCAAGATCCGCATACAGCTTGCCCACATTCTGTATCCCCCTGAAGTTCTTGTTGGAGGCATTCTCACGCTCGAATATGTCCTTGCCCTTCACGTACTGGATCTCAGCATCTATATACTTTTCCTCCGCCGCATACTCCTCGCCCAACAACCTGTAGGTATCTATGAGCCTGTAGGTGTCGCGGGCACTCCTTGGGCGCATGTTGTTGAACAGCTCTATCGCCTGGTTG
>CAMNGY010000311.1 GCA_946538795.1 uncultured Treponema sp. | reverse complement strand
ATCTACACCTTCAAGCGGGAACCCAAGGAATACTGCGTTTCAAGCATAGAGTCCTGCTATTACCTCATACAGGAGCTGAAGGCGGCCTCCGTCGTTTCCGCCTCCGTTGACCCGGAACCCCTGATGGACGTGTTCAAGGAGCTGGTGAAATTCCAGCTTGAAAAAGAGAACGAGCGCATTGCTTCAGGCGTTCCGGGCAGTCATGCCTACGACTGGAAGTACACTAAGCTGAAGCCGCTGCCTGACACCCTCTAGCGGACGCGGCACTATGGTTGCCGGCCTGCTTCCCTGTTACAGGCGGCAGCTTGTTGTAGGTCTCCTTCTTCTAATAATCACCCTCTGAATAAGAGCTTTCTTATCTTTCTCTTATATAGGTTTAATGAACCCGGACCTTCCATGCGCTATAGTATGTATCGTAAGGTTGAGTTGAGCCTTGCCTCACGGCACGGCGACGGCCTTTTGAACGGGACTATTACCTAAGGAGTTTCATATATATGGTGTTACCGCCAAGAAAGGAAGGTTTTTAGACTGCTGATCGCCTTGAAAACAGTCGTGGCACGGAACTGGCATGGAGACGCCGGTTCCGTGCCTTTTTTTTCGCCCCTGCACCCCCGGGGGCCGTTAGTCTTGTCCCCACTGGCTGTCCAGCCATTCCAGCCTGGCCCGCAGGTAGTCCGTCATGTAATCTATTTCCGCTTGGTAGCTTTTCCTGTCCCGCCAGCCGGATGGATTGGGCCACTGCCTGTGGCCGAACGATTTCCACACCCTGTCGTTCAGCGTTGCCGCATCTGCCAGTCCGTCTGCCCAACCCTGTATCAGCTCTATGGACTCGGCCAGCTTTTCCCGCGTCGTTTTCCATCGCTGCCGCAGGGCATTCATGAAAAGCTCATCCTGCAGGAGGCGCTCGTACCAGAAGGCCTGGTCGGTTATGTATCCGTCCGGCTTATTGCATCCCGCCGCATCGGTGTTTCCTGAGGACAGGTCAAAGTCCCAGACCGGCCCCATGTAGAACTTGTCCGTCGTTCTGTCATAATAAGCGAAGCAGGAGCTTTGGAAGCGGGAGTCGTGGTTTTTTGTGAATTCGTTCACAAGGTACCAGTCTACCAGAGAGTCCAAATCAAAATAACGTGTCCAGTCCGCTCCCTGACCGTTCTCCCCGAACAGGTATTTTTCCCGCTCGTTCACGAATCTTTCCATCATGCGGAAATCTTCCTCGCCGTATACCGTGCCTTCAGGCTCGATTATGTTGAAGATGACCCAATGCTTGCTTGTGAAGCTGTAGGCCTCATCCCTGTGCTCGTCAATTTTCAGCAGTATGCCGCCTTGTGCCGGGTCTATGCCAACTCGTCCCGGAGCCACCTCCACTTTCTCCTGGATTCCGTACAAGCCTGCGTATTTCCCGTTCAGGACCAGGGTGACGAACTTCTGCCGTGGGGTCCATGCGAAGCGGTTCCAGACTTCATGTGCCAGATAGAAGGCATATTCATCCCGCAGGAAGCTTTTGTCGGTCGCGCTGGACTTCAGGACCCAGCGCCGTGCGCTTGCCATTCCAAGGAGAGGCTCCTCCTCGTCCAGCTTGAGCAGGTAAGGCTTCTTGCTGGTGTCTATCGTTTTCCAGGTTGAATTTCCCCTGCCCCTTATCTTGCAGCTCCCTTCCCAGTGCATGTCCCCGTCTGTCAGCGTGTACAGGCCGTCCAGAAAATTTTCCTTTGAGTTTATCATCTTGCCGTATGTGTTGACGTTCAGGACGGGGAGACCCAGTTTTTTGTAGTCGTCCTCGCGTACTTCGGAATAGAAGCCCGCGAAAGCAAAAAAGGCCAGGCTTGCCAGGACAAGGACAAGCAGCGCAAGTCCTGCGGGACTGTGACGTTGTATCCTCATTCGGACTCGTAGTTTCCGGCCGTCATGAGCTGGCAGTGCAGTGGGGAAAGCCCCTGCAGGACAAGTTCCGTCGCCGCTTCCTTTTCTTTCGTGAAGCCGGAGCAGGCATCCGTCAGGTACACCAGCTTGCAACCCATGTCTATGAGGTCTATTGCGGTAAAAAGCACGCAGCATTCGGCGACAACACCGGTCAGGATCACGCGTCCCGCTTTTTGTGCCTTTTCCCTTAGTTCGGGAATGCACATGGACGAATAGACGCTCTTCTCGTAGACCTTGTATTTACGCGCGAGGGGCTTCATCTCGTCCAGCAGCTCGTTCATCCATTCGCTCGCGTTTATGTCCGCATACTGGACATTGTAATCTTTCCATGTGCCGTGCGGATCCGTGGGGGGCATGAACACCGTCATGGCCACCTGTATGTCCTTCCGGCTTTCTTCTGCCTTCCTGCACAGGCCGGAAATACGCCTGGCCGCACCGTCCGTATCCAGGCAGGCCCAGGGCTGTCCGGCCTTGTATACGTTCTGCATGTCGGTAATCAGGATCAGGTCCCCGTCCCTCATTGCGTCATGCTCCCGGCCAGCTCGTCCGCCTTCCTTATCATGCTAGTCTCCCAGCGGAGCAGCGAGCGTTCAGCGGCGACCTCGTCCCCTTTAACGTCGCACATTATGCGGAACACAGGCTCCGTCCCGCTTGGCCGCATCCAGATGAAGGCCGTGCTTTTCCCGTCCTTGTCCAGGAAGCGTATCTTTAGCCCGCCCTTGCCGTTGTCCCAGCGGGATGCATTCTTTACTTCTTCCGTGCCGTTCGTGGTGTCCGCTTCGTAGGAACAGAAGCCGTAGATGGACTCAAGCTCCTCTTTCTTGGCCTCCCACTCCTCGCAGAAGATTTTCCTGAAGCATTCCTTCAGCACGCCCTTGTCCTCCGCCTGCACCTTCATGATGGCCCTGGGCTCGCTGACTCCGGTCGTCGTGTATCGTGGCAGGGTCTCAAGCACGTCTGAAAGCGTGAAGTCATTCTTGTAGCGGAATTCCTGTCCTGACCTCTCGCACCAGATGTGGAAGACGCCTTTTTTCAGATTGCCGCTGGCATCGGTCCTGTCCCGTATGCACAGGAGCTTTATGATGGCGAACAAGGTCGCAAGGGGGTCGCGGACCCGTGAGGGATGTGTTATGTTCCCTCCGTTGCTGCCTTCGCCCAGAATACGCACGTCGTATCCTTCGTCCCTCTTCTTTTGGGCCAGCTGGACCACGTTGGCCTCGCCTACCTCGGCACGGAACAGCTCTATCCCCAGGCTGGCGCATATTTCATCGATTCTCATGGAAGTCGGCCCGTTCACGGCGACCGCACGCGGCCTGCGTCCGGCGGCTTCACCCGGTCCGTTTGCTGCGTTTCCCGCCTGCATGGCCATGATTTTGCGGTACAAGCCCCCGGCGGAAAGGTTTTCCGCCTTCCATATCCCGAACGCGCTTTCAGCCATGACGCAGAGGG
>CAMNGY010000310.1 GCA_946538795.1 uncultured Treponema sp. | reverse complement strand
GGCGTTGACTTTGAGGCAATACACGAAGAGGCTCTTCAGAATAAGGGCTATGAAAATGGCAGAGAAGAATCCCTGCGGAACCTGATGGCAAATCTGTCGCTGACGGCGGAGCAGGCGATGGACGCGCTGAGCATCCCTGCGGAGGAGCGGGAGAGGTACGCTGCCAAGCTGGCCGGGGCAAAGGTTCCGGCAGAGGCGTGACGGGGGCGGTCACCGCCTGTCTCCGGGGCATATATCAGGGGCAGCTGGCGCCGCCTATCTTGGTCGCAGTGACGTTGCTGTTCTGGCCCTTGAAATTGCTTACTGCCGTGCAGTCCGCAGTTGCCGGTATATCCACTGTTCCCATGTTTCCAAGGCTCGTACAGTCCTGGAAGCACCACGTAAGAGAGACCAAACTCGTTAAGCCTGACATATCCGGGAGGGATTTCCGCCCTTGTCACCTTATTTTAAATTTGCGCTCCCCGTCTTTATGCCTTATAATGAAAGGAAGGTGCAAGGAAGAAGGGGCCTTGGGACCACGCTTCCCTGTATATTCATTCTTCATGGAAAATCAGGAGGTAAAAATATGAGCGTCTCATGCTATTCACTGGGTGCCGCCGAGGAAGTCACCGGCAGCAAGCACATACTGGAGGTTGACGGCCGCAGCTTCATGATAGACTGCGGGGCCTTCCAGGGCAAGCGCAAGCTGAGCGACCAGAAGAACCGCGAGTTCGAGTTCGCCAGCGACAAGATAGAGTCGGTCATCCTGACGCACGCTCACTACGACCACTGCGGCCTCCTGCCCATCCTGACCAAGAACGGCTACCGGGGCAATATCTACGCGACCCCGGCGACCCGGGACCTGGCGAACATCGTCATGATGGACAGCGCGAGGATCCAGGCCCGCGACGCGGAGTACCTGCGCAAGCAGGCGAGCAAGAAGCATGAGAAGTTCGCCTGGAAGCCCCTCTTCACCGAGGATGACTGCGTCAAGGCGGCCAACCAGATAGTTTCCCTCTCCTACAACCGCAAGATGTACATAGCTCCGGACATCCAGCTGGAATTCTACGACGCGGGCCACATCCTGGGCAGCTCCATGGCATACCTGACTATAACGGGCCAGCGCAAGAACCCCCTGAGCGGGCTGACATCCGGGACCAATACCCCCATGCGCCGCCTCTGGCACAGCCTGTTCCCGGCGGTCGCAAGCGGTCAGGACGGCAAGGAAAAGAACGGGGAGGCGGCCCTGCGCGGTGCTCCGTCCGACGAGATACGAATCCTCTTCACCGGGGATTTGGGACGGCCCGGCAAGGCGATAGTCCGCGATCCGGCACGGGATTTCCCCGCACCGGACTACATTTTCCTGGAAAGCACCTACGGCAACCGCTTGCACGAGGACCAGAGCATGGCCCTGGACGAGCTTGCTCAGATAGTGCGGAGGGCCGTCAACCAGAAGGGCAAGATAATCATCCCCGCGTTCGCCATAGAGCGGGCGCAGGAGCTGGTCTACTACCTCCATCTGCTCGGCGACCAGAAGAAGATTCCCAAAATCCCGATTTACGTGGACAGCCCCATGGCGGCCAACGCCACGGGCATCTTCCAGCTGCACCCGGAGTGCTACGACGAGGAGACGACCGAGGCCTTCATCCGCCACCACAAGAACCCCTTCGGCTTCTCGCAGCTGACGACGATTACCGGCGTGGACGAGTCCAAGGCCCTGAACAAGGAGAAGGGGCCGATGATAATCATCAGCGCGGACGGCATGTGCGAGGCGGGGCGCATCCTGCACCACCTGGCCAACAACGTCTCCAACCCCAACAACATCATCCTCATCGTCGGCTACATGGCGGAGAACACCTTGGGCCGCAAGCTGCGCGACGGCGAGAAGGAGGTCAACATCCTCGGCGACACTTACCACGTCAAGGCCCAGGTTGAGACGATAAACGCCTTCTCCGCCCACGCGGACTACAGGGAGATGACCGACTGGCTGGACAACATAGACACCAGCAGGCTCAAGAAGATTTTCCTGATACACGGCGAGAAGGACGCGCAGGCATTCTTCAAGGAGCACCTGGCCGCCAACGGCTACAAGGACGTGGACATCGTCCGGTACGGGGAGACCTACGAGCTTAAATAGGGCAGGGGGCCGCTGGAGTCCCGCTTTCCGCCTGCGGACGCTTGGAGCAAGCCGCGGCCGGATAAAATCGGGGCCCCGGTTCCATTTGTCTTTTTGTTTTTTTTGCCATATAATGGAAGAATGAACGCATCCTCCAGAACGGCAAGGCCGCTCAACCTGGCAAGCCTCATCATCAGGCTGCCCCTTTACATCGTCCTGTTCTGCTCTGTCCTGTACATAGTGAACGGACTGATCGGCTACAGGTCATTCAAGTCCATCTTTGAGGACGAATACACAAAGATAACCCGGCAGTTCGCCTACACCGCCCTGTCATACATAGACGGGGACACCATAGAAGGCTATGCCGCAGGAAATCCCGCCGACGAGGAGTGGACGGAGACGGACAGGGAGCTGAACGTCCTGACCCGCACCGCCGCCCTTGCCTACATCTACGTGATAGTTCCGGACGAGAATTTTGAGTCTCGCATGTACATCTACGACACCGTTCACCCGGAAGTGGTGAACGGCAAGGCATACCCCCTGGGACAGATAAGCTCGCTCAAGAACTACAACGAGGAATACATAAACCGCCTGAAGGACGTGATGCTGCACGGGAAGGACGACAGCCGCTTTGTCTACAACAAGACAGGGGGCCACGTGACGACATCCGTGCCCGTCAAGGACTCCTCCGGCAAGATGGTCGGGATACTCAGCATCGTAAAGCCGATGAGCGAGGTTGACGCCCTCAAGGCCCGCTACCTCAGGACGACCTCGATTTTTTCCGCCATACTGACTGTTCTTTTCATCACCGTATACATCATCCTGCTGCACAAGATGCTGACCAAGCCCCTCTACCTGCTCACCAAGGAGACGGAAAGCTTCGTCCGCCACGGCGGGGAGCTTTCGGGACGGCTCAAGAAGGTCAGGGGCAGGAGCGAGATTGCGATTCTTGCCCGCGCGGTGGAGCAGATGAGCGTGGACATGAACCGCTACATCGCGGACCTGACCCACACGACGGCGGAAAAAGAAAGGCTGAGCGCGGAGCTGGACGTGGCGACGCAGATTCAGGCGAACATGCTGCCCCGCATATTCCCGCCATACGCCGACCACCCGGAGATAGAGCTTTTCGCCTCGATGGTTCCTGCCAAGGAGGTGGGCGGCGACTTCTACGACTTCTTCATGACGGACGACGATCATTTCGCGGTCGTCGTCGGTGACGTGAGCGGCAAGGGCGTTCCAGCCGCGCTTTTCATGGTCGTCGCCAAGACCCTGCTCAAGAACGTCGGCCTGCAG
>CAMNGY010000309.1 GCA_946538795.1 uncultured Treponema sp. | reverse complement strand
TGCTCATAGGTAAGCTGCATTTCATACAGCCCCTGTCTTTCCCCGAAGAGTTTTGCTTCCAAATCCGTCACGTCGGCACGGCTCGTCTTTCCTGCTTTCCTCAGCTCATTGTAGGCTTGAACCTGCTTCGTCCGAAAAGCTATTGATGCCTCCTGAACCTGTATTTTCTTCCTGTATATCTGGCAGAGGATGTAATACTGCGATGTGGCTATAATCTTCTGCTGTCTTGTGTAGAGAAGTTGATAGTAGTTGTACAGGCGTTTCTGCTCAAGGGAGAGCTTTTCCGGGTTGCGCTTCTTGCCCTGCAGCCAGAAAGGAAAGAGGCTCTGTGAAAGCGATATGGAAATTTCCGGTGACTGCGTGACATATTGTCTGTCGGTAATGGTATTGGACGTTATGCTGTAACTGCCTGTGATTCCGGCTTTCGTACCGCCCGGAAGGGGCTGGGTAAATGTCACGGAGGGGGTAAAGCTTTTAGGAACATCCCACAGCTCATAATCCCCGCCAATGGAGGCAGACGAGCTTACGGACAGGGACGGCGCATATATGCCCCCCAAGGTATCTGAGGAAAGGCACGAAGAATCATAAGCTGCCTCCGCCTCAAGAACCTCGGCATTGCTCGATGCCGCTGACCTCCAAAGCCGTTCAAGCTCGCCTTCGCCGTTCGCCGGGATTAAAGCGGACAGCCCGAAAATCACATATACCGCCAGAATTTTTCTCATGCCCTGCACCTCTTTTCCTATTGCAAGAAATCCAGCTTGCGCAGAATCATCTTCAGAACCGTGTCGTGCGCAATGACGATGCGGGCCTCCGCGCTGACACCGGGGCGAAGCAATATCCGCTCGCCGGAAGCGGACGTGAGAAGCGGCTCTTCAATGTCGGCCTCCACCTCGAATACCGGCATCGTGTCCGTCATCGTCATGTCAGCGGGTATGAGGCTTATACTGGAAGTCAGCTGTCCGAATGAGGACGGTGGCAGACCAGGAAAGCGGAGCTTTGCTTGCTGTCCGAGTTTTATGCGGGCTATATGAGAGGCATCGACCGTAAGCCGGGCTTTCAGGAATCCGTTTCCGGCCGGCACAATCTTAACTATGTCGCTGCCTGAAAGCACGTAGTCCCCTTCGTTCAAGGCCGTGCACTCCTCCACTATGCCGTCTATGGGAGCATACAGGCTCGAATCCCTGATGGTACGCTCAAGGACAGCCTTGCGGGTCTCAAGGGAACGCCTCAGTTCCTTCAGCGCGTTATCCTTCTCCCTTGCTTCTACAAGCCTGTCATTATGCCAGGTGTCAAAGGCGAGCTGTGCCTGCTCCAGTTTGAAGCGGCATTCCGCTATCCGCTTGGGGACACGCAATGATTTGGGCATGTCACGCTCATCGGCGTAATTCCTTTGCAGCCTCGCTATCTCGTTCTGCTGCCGCCCGTACTCATCAAAAAACGACGCTGTCCTGGCATAGGCAGGGCTTCCTTTATCCGCTTCGTTGTTTCCTGATTCCATCGACGAAAGCAGCACGTTGTTTATCTCAAGCTCCTCGGCAATCTTATCCAGCTGCGAGCTGACGTTCTCAAGTTCCGTGAGCTCGGACGAATTGTCCACAGAAAGGAGCAAATCCCCGCGCGATACCCTCTGGTTCTGCATATAATGCTTTCCGGTAATTCTGCCGCTGGAAAGGCATTTGAGCGCGGAGATGGTCTCTGACGGGCGTATTACGGCGGGCGCCTTCACGACATCGTCCATCCTGGCAAAGGTCGCCCACAGCAGGAAAGAAGCAAAAGCCAGGGCGACCATGAAAAGGAACACTGGAACCGCGCGGGAGCTTTTCAGCTCAAAGAAATCCCTTGTCTGAGGCAGCAGTCTCAAGTCGTAAATGCGAACAAGCTCATGCCCCGTTGTCCTTTCTCCCGTCATACCGCGACCCCCTGCCACAGCTCATGGTACAGTCCCTTCTCCTGTGCAAGCTCCAGGTGGGTACCCGCCTGAACTATGATCCCGCCGTCCATGACGAAAATGCGGTCGCAGTCGGTGACGGTGGAAAGTCTGTGCGCTATAATGATGACGGTAAGCCCCTCATCCTGCATCCTGTCAACCGTCCTTTTTATCATCTTCTCCGATACTGTGTCCAGATTGCTCGTCGCCTCGTCAAGGATGAGTATGTCCGGTTTGCCAAGCAAGGCGCGGGCAAGTGCAAGGCGCTGCCTCTCGCCGCCCGAAAGGTTCGTGCCTTTCTCGCCCAGCATCGTGTTATAGCGTTGAGGCAGGGCCTCTATAAAAGCCGCAGCCCCGGACCTGCGGGCGGCATCCTCAATCTCTTCCATTGTGGCCGCCGGACAGTGCAGGGCTATGTTGTCCGCTACTGTGCCGGAAAACAAGTAGACATCCTGCGGAACATAGCCAATGAGGGAGCGCAGTGCATGGGCATCTACATCACGCAGGTCATGGCCGTCAATGCAAATGCTGCCATGCTCTGGTTCGTAGAGCTTGAGCAGCAGCTTGGAAAGCGTGGTCTTGCCGGAGCCAGACGGGCCGACAAAGGCGACCTTCTCCCCCGGATGAACGGAAAAGGACAGGTGCTCGTATACCGCCCGGTGAGTTCCGTAGCGGAAGGTCACGTCCCTGCACTCGATGCTGCCTCCCAGCTTTTCCGGCTTGAGCAGACGTGCCTCTCCTGTCTGCTCACATTCCATCGTAAGAATTTCCCCCAGGCGGTCAGCCGCGACGAGCGCCTCCTGGCAGGAGGCCTGCATGTTGACAAGGCGTTCCAGGGGCTCGGTGAAATAGCCGGAAAGTGCGGAAAAGCTGACGAGCGTGCCGATGCTTATGTCCCCACGGATAATCAGGAGGCTTCCTACCCAGAAAATCACGATGTTGCCCAGCTGCTTGATAAGGTCCGTCAGAGTCTCCTGATATATTCCCAGGTGGGCAGCTTTCCATCCGTTTAAGGTCATGCGCATCTGGTACTTCTCAAAGTTGTGTATGGCCGTGTCCTCGGCGGTCATTGCCTTGACCGTGCCGGCCCCGTTCACCGCCTCAACAAGGTAGGACTCCACGTCCGCCGCGCTGGCCATGAGCTCACGGTAGCGCCGCTTGTACAGGCGGGAGAATACATACATGACGACGGAAGAGAATGGCACCGTGGCTAGCACCACGAAAAAGAGAGTCCTGTTCGTGGCGAACAGGACCGGACCCACGACAAGAATCATCAGCGCGTCCATGACGACCGAAACCGTGGCCTGTGAAAGCGTCTGCTGTATCTTGCTGATATCCTGCATGCGCGACAGGATTTCACCTGTCTTGCGTGAGTCAAAGAAGCGGAGCGGCAGGTGAAAGATATGCGTAAAGTAGGAGAAAACCAGGCTGAGGGCTATCTTGTAGGCAAAGGGGGGCAGCAGGGTTTT
>CAMNGY010000308.1 GCA_946538795.1 uncultured Treponema sp. | reverse complement strand
CCCTTCCATACAGGTGCAGTTCTCCGAGCCTGCGATTGCCCTGCAGCAGCTGGGTGAGCCGAGCGACAAGAGCGATTTCGTCACCATAGAGCCGCCGCTCAAGGGCGTGTTCCGCTGGTACGGCACCAGCCTCCTTTCATTTGAGGCCAAGGAGGAGGTGATTCCCCAGAAGGTCTACGTGCTCAAGGTGAACAAGGACGCCAAGTCCGTCACCGGCAAGCAGGTGGAAGGACAGCTTGAATATTCATTCCATCCGGAGGAGCTTGCGCTCAGGGAAATCGTCCCCGGCTGGGAGGACGTAAAGAAGGGCGCATGGGTTGACAACGAGAGCGTCCCCGTCGAGGCCGCCCGCGACATAATGCTGACCTTCAACTTCCCGGTGAACAAGGACGTCGTGTCCAAGTACCTGAGGGTGACGGCCGGCGAGGAAGAGCTGAAGTACAGCGCGAGCCAGGACGACAAGAAGAATTCCCTGCGCATAAAGCTTTCCGCCCCGCCGCCCGAGGACACGGACATCTACGTGACGCTCAAGGAAGGCGCCATGGCGGACGCGGACTGCTACCAGACGACGGCGGATCAGGAGAGGCGTTTCCACACCCTCGTTCCCTTTGCCCTGGACGACTTTGACACGGAGCCTTACGTGTCAAGCAAATACGTCAATCCCGTCGCATTCCGCTTCACCAGCCTGCTCAAGCAGGACAGCGAGGCCGAGCTTGCGAAGTTCATCACGACCAGCCTGGGCCAGCCCGTCACGGCGGACAACCTGCACGTGTCCGGGAAGCAGCTGATCGTGCACTCCCTGCCGGTGACATTCGGCTCCCAGTACACGATCACGATAAAGCCGGGCTTCTTCGATGTCTACGGGCGCAAGACCAGCGACGACGGAACCTTCTCCGTGGAGGTCCCGGACGCGAGGAGCTTCGCCTACTTCAAGGACTACGGGCTGAAAATCCTTGAGGCCCAGTTTGACCCAAAGCTGGCCTTCGAGCACCAGAACATCAAGGCCCCGTCAAGCTACAGCCTGCGGACCGTAGCCGACAACCAGGGCAGGACGAAGGATTCCGCCGCCGAGACTACGACGATGAACGTGGACAGCATTCCCCAGAACGTCTCGGTCATAGAGGGCGTGGACCTTAAGCCCTACCTGACCAAGTCCGGCGACCAGTACCACGGCACGGTCCGCTTTGACGCGGCAATGACCTACGAGTACAAGTACACGGACTGGAACACCGACGTGAAGGTCAAGAAGACCGCCGAAACCACGAACAGCCAGACGATTCAGGTGACGGACCTGGGCATCACTGCCCGCTACGGCTATGACAAGGCAGCCGTCATGGTCACCAAGCTCAGCACCGGCGAGCCCGTTCCCGGGGCGGAGGTCAAGGTCTACGCGGCCCCCTCCAGATGGTCCGACAGGGATTCCGCGCTGGACACAGTGAGCCTTGAGGGATTCAAGCAGCTGGGCAGCGCGGCCAGGACAGACAAGGACGGCTTTGCCGTCATAGACTACTCCTATCCCGACTATGACGCCTACAGCTTCTATATAGAGGCAAAGACCAGCGACGACCGCGTGGTATACAGGGCGGACTCGCACGACTTCTGGCGCAGCGGCGTGAACAACTACGATTCCATGATCGAGGCGACGAAGACGAGGGGCGTGACCTTCATGTTCACCGACCGCGGCCTCTACAAGCCCGGCGAGAAGCTTTCCTTCCGGGGCTACGACAAGAACCTTAAGGCGGGGAAATACGAGCCTTTCAAAGGCGACTACACGCTTGAGCTGACGGACGGCTCCTGGAACAGCAAGGTCTACTGGACCTCCAGCGGCAAGACCAGCGAGAACGGAACCTTCTACGGCTCCTTCACCGTGCCCGCCGACCTGGAGCCGGGCGACTACCGCATAAAATATGAGAGAAACAGGCCCGACGGAGGAACCTACACCGACTGCTGCTACTTCCAGGTGCAGTTCTTCGAGAGGCTCCGCTTCGAGGTAAGCTCCACCGCGCCTGCCGTCAACTTCTTCTCCGGCGACTCCGTTTCCGTTGACGTGAAGGCTTCCTACCTGGGCGGAGGCAGCATGGCAGGCTCCTTCTACGATTCAAGCTGGTCGCGCGAGAAGAGCTATTTCCGTCCCAACGGGAGCAAGTTCGACGGATTCCGCTTCGGCCCCGAGCAGGGCTACGACTACTACACCAGCCTGGACTCCGACTCCGGCGCGCTGGACGATGACGGGCGGGCATCCGTCAGCCAGAAATCCGGCGGCGAGAAAATCATCGGAAGCCCCTACAACTACCGCGTGCAGACCCTGGTCAACGACCAGGGCGGCCAGCAGATTGCCTCCACCGCGACCGTCATGGTCCACCCGGCCCGCTACTACCTGGGCGTCAGGAGGACGGACGGGAACGGCTTCCCCAAGAAGGGGGACAAGGTAAGCTTCGAATACGTATGCATCACGCCCGACGGCGAGGCCCCGCTTGCCAGCGACCTGCCTGCGAACAAAAAGCTCAAGGTGGAGCTTCTGCGCGAGGACTGGAAGCAGGTGCAGCAGATTTCCTGGAGCGGAGCGGTCAACACCCGCTACGAGCGCGAGATCGTGACCGAAAGCGAGAGCGAGGCGAGCCTTTCCGGCACGGACAAGGGGACCGGCCTGACCGTGACCCCGGAAAAGGGAGGGGAATATTACCTCCGCGTGTCTTCGACCGACAGCAAGGGGCGCGACGTCGTCACCGAATACTCCTTCTACGTCATAAGCTCCGACTGGTACTGGGGCAACCGCGATGACGACGAGGAGATAAAGATGAAGGCGGGCAAGGACAGCTACGAGGTGGGCGACACGGCCCAGATTCTCATGCAGTCCACCATACCTGCCGGCCGCTACCTGATGACGATAGAGCGCGAGGGAATAATCTCGCAGGAAATCCGCGTCATAGACAGCCCGACGACCGTGCTTGAGGTCCCGATCAAGGAAAGCTACGTGCCGGTCATGTACGTGACCCTCTCCAGCTATACGAAGCGCAACGGGAAGCCCGTCAACGACTTTGACACTCCCGACGTGGACAAGCCGAAGGGCCTGTTCGGCGTGGCGGAGCTGGTCGTCAAGGCGACAGCGAAAGAATTCGACGTGGACATCAGGACCGACAAGCCCAACTACAAGCCGGGCGAGAAGGCAAAAATCATGGTTCACGCGAGCAAGGGGGGCAAGCCCCTCGCAAACGCAGAGCTGACGGTCATGGCCGTTGACAGGGGAGTGATTGACCTTATCAACTACCACGTGCCCAACCCGATAGAGAGGTTCTACAGCAAGTGGCTCTTCCCCGACTGCGTGAAGGGAGGCGACTCGCGCGCATACCTGATAGACCCTGTTACCTATGAGATAAAGAACCTGGTCGGCGGCGA
>CAMNGY010000307.1 GCA_946538795.1 uncultured Treponema sp. | reverse complement strand
CGTATGGGCGTCAGGGCCGCAAGGCTGTCCAGAATGTGGTTCACGGCCATCTCGTCCTCGTCCTTCGCCTTCATAAGGTTGTAGCCCTTATTGAAGTCAAGGACCATGCGGATGTACTGCCTGAGCCGGGAAAGCTGCCTGTCGCCGGCGGCAAGGCCCAGCATGTCCAATCCGGCAGAAAGCCTGTCCTCCACCCCGGCTACCTCTCACCAAGGTCTATCAGAAGCTCCAGCCGCCAGGCAGGATCGTCGGTGCGCATGGAAACAAGGTTGCCCGTGCGGGAAGCCATCATGTTGCTCCGCTTGGAAAGCTGGTATACGAAGGAGTTGGGATTATAGCTGTCCTGCGTGACCGCCGTGGCGGCATCGTACTCGCTCAGCGAGGAGGAGTCCAGCTTGGTCCTGAAAAGGATGTGGAAAGTCTCGCTCCTGGTCTGACCGTCGCTCATATAGCGCCTGTCACCCGTGACAAGGAAAGTCCCGTCATCCTGCACGTCCGAGATGTAGACCGTGCGGCAGGTCCGCAGGATATTGTAGCCGTTCACCGCGAAACGCAGGAGCCTGGAGCGGTTACGGGGGGAAGCAGGGGCTGCCGCGCTTCCCGCACCGCTGCCGGACGGCTCGGAAGCCTCCGGCTCATCGGAAACGAGCGTCACGGCAGGAGCAGGAGCCGCCGCATGCTGGGAAGTCCCGCCCTGCTCCTTAAGCTCGCCCATCTTCTCCAGGACCCGGTTCAAAAGACGGTTGGTTTCTTCCGTCCTGTCCATGGCCGTAAGGGCCGCAGAATTACGGGAATAGAGGGAAGAGCCATATCCTTCGGAAAGGATTCCCGAAAGCCCGCCCAGAAGCCCCATGGAATCCATGGTCTCCATGTCCCGGGCAGAAATGCTGTTGCGGAAAGTACGGGGAAGCCCTGAAGCGACGGGCTTCGTGTCCGATGGACGGGATTCAGTCTGGGCGGCTGACTTTGAGCCGGTCGTACCCGCCGTTCCCGACGGAGAGCCGCCCGCACTGCCTCTCCCGGCCATGAACGGGCTGGGAGTGACGGACGGAGTGTAAAAACCGGTCCCCAAAGACGGGGACTCTATGGTCGGCATGGACATATTCCATACGGAATCGTCCGCAAGCGCTGAGGCCGCGACCAACACACACATTGCTAAACGCGCGATGACATTATAAGCTCGCAAGACTTTCCTCCACATATTCAAGCCTGGCTGTAAGTTCGCTAATCGTCCTGGTAAGGCGATCCCTCTCCTTCTCCAGCTTGACCTTGGGATCAACTTCGCTGGACTTCTTTTTCATCATGGCTATGACGGAATCGGGGCTCTTACCGGCCTTGATTGCCTCCGTCACCTTGGCGCGCTCGTCAGCCTTGCGGGTTCCGGCGACAATCTTCATGTTCTCAAAACCCATGTCCGCATCCGAATCTGGAAGGACGCTGACCTGCTGCATCGACCTGGCCGCATTGCGGGGAAGCTGCAGCACCCGGTCCAGATAGTCCTCGTAGCGGATGTTCGCCTGCTCGCACAGGCCCTGTGCCCTCACGAGTGCCCGGCCGAATTCAATCATAAGGTGGCCGTTGGGAGCTATGTATTTTTCCCTTATTTCCTTGGTCAGGGCTTCCAGCTCCGGGGAATCCGAAATCTGCATGGAATAGTAGCCCTTCTGCTCCGCAATCTCAAGGAGGGAATTGAACTTCGCCCAGAAATAACGCGTGTGGCTCCGGGCCTGGTGCGGAGGCTCCCTGCCCCCGTTCTGGGCAATCTGCTCTTCGAATATGATATGATGGGCATATTCGTGGACAGCCGTATATACCAACTGATTGTCAGTCTTGAAATTCCTGTTATGAAGGAGAATTTCGCGGGTATCGGGCTTGTACAGTCCGTTCACCCTCTTGCTCTCCTTGCCGGACTGCACCACGGAAAACTCCAGCTTGGAGTCCTGGATGTCCAGCAACATGTCCTTTATCTTCTCATTGTCCACAGCCAGTCAAGTATAACACAAGGGCAAACGCAAGGCAAGGCTCGCGTCCGCCCTTTTTACGAAAAAAGAGTCAGAATACGGTCAGAAAGAAATCCTCGTGCTGAACGCCACTGAGGGAATCCTCGTGGTTATGTCAAAGCAGGCGCTTGTCGTAAAGTCAAAGCACAGGACGTCCAGGCCAATGCCGCCATACAGCTGGGGCCGGATGCCCTCCGTAAAACTGTTGGTCGAGCTGCCAGAAAACTTGGTGGGCAGGACCCCCCAGTCCTGGGCCATGGCTATGTAGCTGGACTCGCCGGAATAGACATTCTTCCAGTTCATGCCTATCTCCCAGTCCGAGCTGGCCTGGGTAAAGGCAACCCTGGCCCCCACGAAGGGAACCAGGACAGCCAGCTTAAGCGAATACTGGGCGTCCACTTTGAAGGTGGAGGCCTTGTAGTGGAGGGAGGCGGAAGCATCGTCATCCGACAGGGAAATCCCACCCTTGGAATAATAGTAGCCTCCTCCGACGGACAGGACAGAATTGAGCGGGCCGCGCTTAATAATGGGATAGCGCACGTCAAAGCCGAAATTAAAGAAATCCAGCGCGAAGTGGTCAAAAAGGTCGGCCGTGCCGGAAATTTTCCTGGTGTCAAACATGGACACCGTCGCACCTATGTCAATCGGAAAGAAAGGCATTGCGACGCGGATGTCCGCCGTCGCGGTCGGGAAAGGAAGCGAGCTGGGAATTCCCTTCGTGTTCATGCCCAGGCTATTAGCGGCATCCAGCAGGCCCTTGATGTTCATGAAGGAAAGCCCGGCGTTCACGCCGCCACCTATGTGGAAGCCCTTGCCCATCCATGCCTTGGCCCAGACATTCTGCTGCATCTGCGAGTCGGGGACAACGTCCACAACCGACTTGCACAGCTCGTCCAGAGCTTCCTCTGAATCCGTTATGGGAGAAAGGGACTTCAGGCCGTAGTCGGAAAGCTTGTCGTAGGCCGTGTTCACACGGGAGGAAACATCCCGTATGGTCTCCGCGGAAACCTTGTTGGCAGTAAGCTCTTTCTGAATGGAGGAATAGTTGTCGTTTATGATTTTTACGACTTCGGAAGGCAAGTCAACCGTAACCCTAGTGCCCGTATAGTCAATGAGAGTAACGCTCTCCGCGCAGGCAAAAGAAGCCATGAAAGCCAAGAGTGTCAAGGCAAAAAAGATTTTCATTTTCACAGTTACAACCTCCTTTTCAGGATGACAGCATCAATAGCCCGATTATACACTACCAGATGAAAAAAGGCAACAAAAAAGGGGAGCCGAAGCTCCCCTTTTTCAGCTGTATATCAGCTTACTGGCAGCAGGTGCAGTTGATTACAGAGCTACTGCTTCCAGGAACGCTGTTGCCCGCCGGTTTGCTCTGCACGGAGCTGCTGCTTCCAGGAACGTTGTTGCC
>CAMNGY010000306.1 GCA_946538795.1 uncultured Treponema sp. | reverse complement strand
CCTTCATAATGAAGGAGCGGGCAGAGCTTGCGGGTGACTTCTGCCGGGGCTGCGGTTACTGCATGCCTTGTCCTGCCGGCATCCAGATACACAACTGCGCCCGCACATCCCTTCTCCTGCGCCGCGCCCCCTCCTCCGCCTGGCTCACCCCCGCATGGCAGGCGGAGATGCGCAAAATCGAGGGCTGCCTGCACTGCGGCAAGTGCGCCTCCCGCTGTCCCTACGGCCTGGATACGCCCGCCCTGCTGCAGAAGAACTGGCAGGACTACCAGGCAGTCCTTGCCGGTCAGGTCAGCGTGGGCTAGGAGGGGAATGCGCTCCTACTCCAGAAGCCCTGCCATCCCGGTGAGCTTGGCCCGGAAGTCCGCGTCTATGCTGCCGGGGAAAAGACTCTCCAGCTCCTCCAAATGGCGGACGATGCTCGCGAAGCCCCCCTCCCCTTCTATGATGATTTCCGAGTAGCCGACCTCGCGCTTCTGCCGGGCGGCCTTGTTCTCAAGCTGGCGGACGGCGCGGATGTATGGGAGAGAGGCGATTTTCCGCAAATCCTCCTGCGGCATGATCGGAATCTTGAAGTTGCAGACAGGGCGGGGATGCGGAAGCAAACCGCAAAGGGAGCACCTGGAAAGAGGCAGCCCGCAGCCCGCATTGTCGCCTCCAAAGCCCGCGTTGCCACCACCCAGTGCCTCTTCAAGCAGCCGCTCTATCGGGGACTTCCCGAATGCGATAGCATTGGTGTCGCTCAGGCCGGAAAGGCGGGGGTTCACTTCGATTATGTACCACTTCCCGCCCGAGAAAACCAAGTCAACCTGAGCAACGCCGTCCAGTTCCAGTTCCGTTGCAAGGCGGGTAAGGGTTTGCTCAAGTGCGCCGAGAGACCGGCGAAGCTGCAGGCCCGCTGAGTCGGCCCCGTTCCCGCCGTCCATTTTCCCTCCCCCGGGCACAGCGCCCGCAGTCGTGCCGTCCGCAGCAGGGTCTGATCCGCCAGATACCCCCGCACCGTCCGCAGGGAGTCCCGTCACCGGCCCGAGCTTTATCCCCTGCTTGGGGCTGGTGATGCCCCACTTGTCCGTCGAAAACAGGAAGGGCGGCAGGACTGTGTATGCCCCTTTCCTCCCGTAGATTTCCGCCCCCGCCTGTATGCCCTCGATGTACTCCTCCACCAGGCTGTCCGTCTTGGTCTTGCCGGAGTTCAGGCAGGCGATGACCTGCCGGGGCGAGACCGCCCTGAGCATGGAATAGGAACTGAGCCCGTAGGCTGGTTTTACGATGACGGGGTAATGGAGCTTCTCCAGCTCGCGGAAAATATATTCCTTGTAGACGTTGCTCTCTATCGCGCTGTTGCCCCTCTCGCACCAGTAAAGCTCCCGCTTGACGTGGACGCAGCGCGCGCAGGCAAAGCCCCGCACCGCAAAAAATCGGGAGGCTTCCGCCTTGTCAAAACAGAGGAGCTGGCTCCTGGACGGATTGCAGAGCGTGCGGATTCCCTTCTCCCTGAGCCGCTCGCCTATCATCGAGTCCTGCAGGGCCATCCAGTCGAAGGGCGGTTCCCAGAAGGAGTATGCAATCGCAAGGTCGGGGCGGAACAAAGCTATCTCGTCCGCAAGCGCGGCCGGGGTCCTGCCCCTCAGGACTGCGTACTCAACTGACGGAGCTTTTTCCCCGAGCCCGCCCCCGGACAAGTCCAGAAGAAACGTGCCGGGGAGCTGCGTTGCAAGCACGAACCGATGCTCCGGGTATGCCGAGGCGGCCGCCTCCCACTCGTGCGCCCGGGACGGGAAGCTCGTTATCTCATAGTCGGCGGCCTCGAAGCGGTTCGAGTTCGTGCTGTAGACGACAATCCGCATTTCTATTCGATCTTCCAGACCTTGCCGTCAGACCGCCCGAAGATTTCCTCCTCGTACATGCACTCGGCGGTTGCGGCTGGAGTGCCGTAGCTGCCCGTGCGGGTCGCCCGGAAGACGAACTCAATGTTCTGGCTGCCCCGCCGCATGTAGTTCCAGAAGTACTGCACCTCATCGTCATAAATCTTCTTGTAGGAAAGGCCGTAGTTCCTGCCTCCCCACCAGGGGTATGCCTTCTCCTCCGCGGACGGCTGCCGCTCCGGGACGGAAATCGTCGTGACGAAGGCTGAGTTCAGTATCTCAGCACCCGCCGGAACCGGTGCGCGGAGGGCGACGAACTCAAGGTCCATCGTGGAAGAAAGGCATATCGTCTCCCGGTACATGCGGCCCGAAACGAGCTTGTCGCCCGTGACCTTCTCGCCGGTCTCCGCATCGTATATCTCGGTATACACGCAGATGCCCTCATCCCGCGCGGTCTGCTTCCCCGCAGGAATCGCATAGCGCATGGAGGCGGTATAATAGAGGGTTCCCGTTCCGCTCCTGGTGAAATCAAGCTCCAGCTCCTTGTCGCGGGCAAGTTTCTTGAGCTCCTTGTTGAACTGCACCTCGCTTTCCACGGCCTCAGCGGTGACGCCCTTGAAGCTGCCGGAAAGCAGCTCTTTTCCGCCAAGAAGTGCCTGTGCGGTGAAGTCAAGCCCATCCAGCCTGTTCTCCTTGATGTAGGAGTTCAGCGCGATGAGGACGCGGCTTGTCGCCGCGGTGGACTTCCAGTAGCCGTTGCCCGCCCGCTGCATCTTCAAAAGCTCGTATACGAGGTGCTGGTTCACGTCGTCCCTGCGGTCCAGCCTGGTGAAGAACTGGAGGCAGAGCGCATATTTTTCGGACGTGTCGTTGAGGAAGCACCAGCGGTGCCCCTCGTACTTGCCCGTGATGTCTATGCCGCGCGCGGTGAGCCGCGTGAAGGAGCGGAGCTTCGTGGCAATCGTCCGCGCCTTCTCGCCATCCCCCTTGTTCAGGTAGGTCAGGCCGACGAGAGCGAGCGTCTCCACGTCCGCCTCGTCAGAGGCAAGTATCTTGTCCAGGCTGGCAACGTCAACCTTTCCGCCGATCCTGTCCGCCGCATAGTAGGCGTATGCCGCCGTGTAGAGCGACCATGCCTGACCCGGGTACTTCCGTAGGTTCTCGTCCGCATTGCTTATAAGGTAAGCGGCAAGGCGCGTCTGGTTTATGTCCCCGGCCGGTATGCCGTTCTCCTTGGCGAGCGCGAGGATCTCGGCAATCCGCATGGAGACATAGTTGCTGCTCTCGTTGCCGCCCGGCCAGTAGGGGAAGCCGCCGTCAGGCCGCTGGCTGGCTGCCCAGCTCCGAATCTCGCTTTCTGCGACACCCTTGGGATAGACGACCTCGCTCTCAAGCCCGAAGAGCTTGATGTAGTCGCCGAACGCGACGAGCGGCAACGTCGCGGACGAACGCTGCTCAAGGCATCCGTAGGGATAGTGGAACACGTAGCCGATAGCCTCGCGAAGCACGCCGAGCCGGGTCGGGTCAAGCTGCACGTAGAGGCTGCCGCGCCCGTCC
>CAMNGY010000305.1 GCA_946538795.1 uncultured Treponema sp. | reverse complement strand
GGAGCAGAGCAAGCGCTGGCGGCTTGACCTCTACAACGCCCTCAACGGCACGAACTATACGGACCCAAACGCATTAAAGCTGACGACGATAGAGAACGTCATCTACATTACAATGAAGAACGACATCTCCTTCCTCATAGGAAGCCAGATGAATTTGTTTGAGCAGCAGTCGTCGTACAACCCGAACATGCCCCTGCGCGGGCTTTTGTATTTCGCGCAGCTGTACCAGATGAACCTGTCTGCGCGGGGACTGGACCTGCTCGGCTCAACGCTGGTGAAAATCCCGTCGCCCAGCTTCATTGTCTTCTACAACGGGGACAGGGAACTGCCCGACACGTCGGAGATGAGGCTCTCGGACGCTTTCGAGCCTGCGGGCAGCACCACCGGTTTCGAGTGGACTGCAAAAGTCATAAACATAGGCCGGGACCACAGCCTGGGGCTTCAAAAAAAGTGCAGGGCGCTGTATGATTACTGCAGGTACGTTGACAGGGTGAAGGGCAATATGAAGTCCGGCCAGTCCATAGGAGATGCCGTTGGCGAGGCGCTGGATTATGCCATAAAAGACAACCTGCTCGATGGTTTCTTCAGGTCGCAGAAAATGGAGGTTTTGAACATGAGCTTGACGGAGTTTGACCAGGAGGAGTACGACCGCAACAGGCGGAGGGAAGGCTGGGAGGAAGGCTGGGAAGAAGGCCATGAAGAAGGGGTGAAGGACGAAAGGAAAAAGACTGCCAGCAACATGCTGGCGATGGGGCTTGGGACACACGAGCAGATTGCCCAGGCGACCGGCCTCTCAGTCGAGGACGTAAAGGCTTTGTCCGCCAGCCCGCTTTCACCGGCACCCCATCAGAATCGCCAAAGCTGAGTTTTTGGCAGCAGCACGCGCGGGCGCTACGGGCGGTCCATCGTCTGCCCCACGCGCCCCGCACCTCCAAGCGACAAGCACCACCCCGCGCGCATAAAAAAAGGGGACCCGCCCGGGAAGGCAAGGTCCCCTGATCAGCTAAGCCCTGACGGCCTAGAACATGTATACATAGTTGAAGCCCAGCTTGAGGCCGCGGCGGGTCATGATATCCCAGTCAAGCTTCGTGCCCAGGAAATCAACCTCGCCCTTCGTGGGGATGAAGTCCAGAAGGTAGCGCAGGTCGCCCATTATCATGTTGTGCTGGTCAAACTTGTAGCCGAAGCCCACACCGAAAATGGCACCGGGGTTGAGCGCGGTCTTGACGTCAATGGAAGAGGAACCGTCATCATCGTCATCCTTTACGGGAACCTTGCTGACCTGATTCCCGTCATGATATGTAATGACATCGCCAGAACGCTTTCCGCTGGAAGTGCTGAAGGAGCCTACCGGAACGGAGAGGCTCAGTCCCGCGAAGGGCGAGACCACCATCCCGCTTCCCACCTCAAAGTCGTAGCCCACAAGGATGGGGAAGTCTATGGAGTTGTAGGCGATGCTGCTCTCCGATTCCCATTCAGTCACTTCCTTTTCTGTATACCTATTCCATGTACCAGTAGTGCTATTATAAGTTCCGAGACGCGTACGGGTGCTTGTATGAGAATACTCCGTCTTGTAGCCCAGGCGGTTGTGGGAGAAGCCCACTTCCGGCTGGATGAACAGGCCGGGAACCGCGTCAAAGCTGAGCCTTCCTATCAGGGCCCCGCCCGCCAGGAAGCTCTTGAAAGGCTGGGTAGTTTGCTTATAATTATCACTATCTATTATAAGGTCACCGGAAAGGGCGGACCCCAGCCCGAACCCGAACTCGCCCCTGGCCCCAATCCCAAAATGTACCTGTGCGGAAACCATGCCCGCCGCCAGCAGCGCGAGCGCGGATGCAATCAACTTTTTCATAAGCTTACAAGCCTCCTTCATGTGCATAACAGCTTTTTTTCAATGTAAGGCAACGAATTAGTTTTGTCAAGACTCAACAGCTCCAAAAACTCCATTCCAGCTGGAAAAACAGCAATAAAACGGAAAATTCCGCCCCACAATTCCCTTATCGGAAATCCATTTACGGGGAATACAGTTTTTTAAGCAAAAATTCACATGCCCCGCACGGGGCGTCAATGGTGACTGCACCTCGCGTCGGGGTTTCCCCGGAGCTTTCCCTCCGCGAAAAGGCGTGCCGCCTCGTCCGCGCTCCCCGTCACCCCGGGGACCTCGGCAAGGCCCGCCTCCGCGATCGCGTCGATGGCCCCCTGCCCCCGGTTCCCCAGAATCAGGGTCTGGACCCCTAAGCTCTTTAGGTACGGCGGCAGGGCGTGGTGCCCGTTCCCCCCGTTGCCGGTTACTTCCGACGAGACGACCTTCCCGTCCTCGATCTCATAAAGCTTGAACCATTCGGTCTTGCCGAAATGCTGGAAAACGTTTCCGCTCTCCTTGTCGTAGGTGACTGCTATCTTCATGCCCCCCATTCTACATCGGATCCGATTTTTTGTCGATGGGCGGGGCCGGGGACCAGGCGCGGGGGTTAAAACAGGAGGAGTGCCGCAAAAAATGTCAGGACTCTGGACAGGACGAACATGATGCCTGTCACAAAGCAGCGAAGCGGATTGTCAGTCAGGTCTCATTCCCTGTATGACATGACTCATCAAATCGATTCTTAATATCGTTAGGAAAGTAGTCATCTTCGCCTTCGCCGTAACCGGCGATGACGGTATAGACTTCCTCCTCATGGGTGAACATGACGGAGAAAAACGCAGCGGAACAGGCGATGAACAGCAGCAGGACGCAGGGCTTACGCATGGGGCGCAGCTATGAATTCTTCCAGACTGCGCTGCAAGGTTTCCTGCGGTATGAGCTTTTCCCTGTACTCAGCTACCATTGTCGGACTCATGCTGCGGTTCAAGGCATATTTCACAACCTCGCGGTTTGCTTCCTTGCAGAGTAATATGCCGATGCTCGGATTCTCGTTGCTCCGTTTTTCTGTCTGGTCAAGGGCCTCCAGATAGAATTCCAGCTGACCCATAAAGCCGGGCTCAAACTCCACGGTTTTCAGCTCAATCGCCATAAGGCACTGCAAGCCGCGGTGGTAGAACAGCAAATCAATGCTGAATGTTTTTCCTCCTACATTTAGTTTGTGCTCCTCATCCATAAAGATGAAGTCTTTGCCAAGCTCAAGGATGAAATCCTTCATGTGCTGGACGATTCCCCTCCGGAGCCTGGTTTCTTTATAGCTGCCGTGTAGTCCCAGAAACTCAAGGTATGCCGTATCCTTGAACATGAGGGATGAGTTAGGATAGGTCTTATGAAGGGCTGCGGACTGGAAATCACGGTTGCCCAAGATGGACTCATAGGTATTCGTTTTGATTGCCCGCTGCAGCTCCTTGACCTCAAGGCGTTCTTTTTGGGCGTACAGTATATAGAAAAGACGCTGTTCATTAAGTTAGCAGCTATTCAAAATCTGTTGGTGACAGGTCCAGTTGATGTACAGGAGTATTT
>CAMNGY010000304.1 GCA_946538795.1 uncultured Treponema sp. | reverse complement strand
CTCCATAGTTCCTTATCCTTGCGGTTTGTGTTGTGCCTGATAACGCCGTTGGCCGCCGCGAGTATTGTGCCTGTCGAACGGTAGTTTTGCTCCAGTCTGATTTCTTGTACGGAAGGAAAGTCTTTCTCGAAGTTTACGATATTCTGGTAGTCCGCACCCCGCCAGGAATAAATGCTTTGGTCATCATCGCCTACGACGGCCACGTTCTTGTCGGCGAGAAGCCGCATCATCTCGTATTGCTGATGGCTCGTGTCCTGAAATTCGTCCACCATAATATACTTGTAACGGTCCTTGTAGCGTTGTAGCGTTTCCTTGCTTTCACGGAAAAGTTTTATGGGCAGGACGATCAGGTCATCAAAGTCTACGGCATTGTAGAGCCTGAGCCCGTCCTGGTAGGCCTCGTACAGCTCCCGGTAGCCGTCATTAGCGCTCTGCCAGTCCTTGCGTCCTGTCTTTATGTCGCTGAAAAGTGCTCCTATCTTGTAGAGGTCCAGCGCGTCCTCCGTGAAATCCAGCTCCCTGGCGCTTTCCTTTATGAGTGCGTTCCTGTCCGTTTCATCATATATCGTGAAATTAGTCCGCCAGCCCAGCTTGTCTATGTCCTGCCTGAGGATGCGCACGCCGAAGGCGTGGAAGGTGCTTATCGTCAGGTTCTGCAGCTTGCGGGAAGTCAGCTTCTTTATGCGGTCGCTCATCTCCTTTGCAGCTTTGTTCGTGAATGTCAGCGCAAGGATCTGGCTCTGGGGGATTCCCTTCTCCAGCATGTTCGCTATCCTGTAGGTGATGACCCGGGTCTTGCCGGACCCCGCCCCAGCGATGATGAGGATGGCCCCCTCCGTCGTCGTGACCGCCCGGTACTGCTCCGGGTTCAGCTCGTCCTTAAGTGTTTCTTCCAATGACATGGGTGTATTGTAGGACATCTCCCCAAACTGGGCAAGCCCGTATGCCTGCGTGGCTGGTGCGGAACCGTAAAGGAACAGCGTTTTTTGGCTTGACAAATAATATTATTCTTTGTATATTATCATCAAGAATGATATTATTCGTAAAACAATATTGCTGTTAAGGAGGTATAGATGACGTTTTCAACGGGGGCACAGGTCCTGGACGCTGTCGTGCTTTCCATAGTGGCGCGAGACGGAGAAGGGACCTACGGATACAAGATAACCCAGGACGTGAGGAGCGTCATCGAGGTGTCCGAAAGCTCCCTCTACCCGGTGCTGCGCAGGCTGCAGGCCGCAGGGCTTCTTGAGACTTACGACAAGGAGTTCTCCGGCCGCAACAGGCGCTATTACAAGATTACCGTGCAGGGCATGGCGGCACTGGACGGATACAGGCGGGACTGGCTGGATTACCGCGGCAGGATGGACGGCATCCTGCTCGGGGCTTCCGGCCAGCCGGTGACGAACGAACCTTTATAAGGAGAGAAAATATGACGAGGCACGAGTATCTGGACGAGCTCAAGTGGGAGCTTCGCTCCCTGAGCGTGGAGGAGCAGGAGGACGCGCTGGAGTACTACCTGGGCTACTTTGAGGACGCAGGCAACGACGAGGCGGTCATGAAGGAATTCGGAAGCCCCACGGAGCTGGCTTCCAGCATCCTGTCCAAGTTCGCGGGGCTGCCCGCCGAGAGACGGGAGAAACAGAAGAACACGAGCGGGGACGGGTCTTCAGGCGCATTCACCCGGGATGAGGTGAAGTCCCTCGACGTGTCGGTCGGTGTCGCGGAGGTCGTCATCATCGAGAACGAGCAGAACCCCGATGCCTTCTCGCTGGACTACCGGGGGCTGGGACCGGGCGACATCAGCTTCGGGCTCTCGCCCTTCGGAACGCTTTCCGTGGAGAATTCCCGCAGGGTGTCCATGCTCAATTTCATCGGTCACAGGGACACGGACGACGGGCACGTGAACCATCCGAGAATCCTCATCAGGGTTCCCAAGGATGTGGCGTTCGACAGCCTCAAGCTCCACATGGGGGCGGGCTCGCTCAAGTGCAAGGGGCTTGGACTTTCCAGCAAAAGAAGCTATATTGAGGTAGGCGCGGGACTGATGGAGATAGAGAACCTGTCCTCCACCAACAGCAAGATACGCTGCGGCATGGGAAGCCTGAACATAACCGGCAGGCTGGACGGGATCACCACCTTGGACTGCGGCATGGGAAGCGTCAAGCTGGACATCATGGAGGGAGAGGAGGGGCACTCCGTCTTCGCCAAGATCGGGCTGGGCAGCTTCGAGTACGACAACATCAAGAAGGGCGGCATCACGACCTTCGAGAGCGGCGAAAAGAAGAAGAACCACTTCTCCATAAACTGCGGCATGGGAGAAGTGAAGATCAAGAGCCTGGACAGGAACCGGGCATAGAAAGGAATATTGGAGGTCAATTATGGCAAAGAGGATTTACAAATCATCACAGAAGACGCTCTGCGGCGTGTGCGGCGGCATTGCCGAGTACTTCAACCTGGATCCGACCATCGTCCGCCTGCTCTGGGTCGTCCTGACCCTGGCGGGAGGCTCGGGAATCATCGCCTACATCGTCTGCGCGCTGGTCATCCCGGACAGGCCGTCCTCACAGGCGGACTGGGGCAACTCCGTGCCCAAGACCGAGGGCGAGAGCGAGGCCGACAGGGAGTTCAACAGCCACTTCTAGCATACGCATAGAATAAAAACAGGACGGCTACTTGATGAGCCGCCCTGTTTTGTGTATAACGGAGCTTCCTTTCACCGGAATGGGCTCACGGCCCCTGTCATGCGGAACATTCCTTCCGACGTCCAGCTGGAACAGGCTCCATACTCTAGCTGGAGTGTCCCATCCCCCTTACTGGAGTACCCACCACAATCTAGCTAGAGTATTTCCCCTGTACAATAGTGTGTTTTTCACTTTGCAACAGTGCATTTTTCCCGCCACAACTATGCGTGCACCTCGTTTACGTACGTAAAAATTCCCGTGTATGTACTGTGAATCCGCCGCGTACGGAAAGCGAGCGTTAGCCCGCAACGTATAACGCAGATTTATCCATGAATTTCCCTGCGAATTGCCGGATAAGGCGGAAGACATAGCCCCTGCCGATTCCCGGCGCGACCCTTGATTTTTCCGTCCGATATGCTATAATGGAAAGAAACGTAAGGAGCTTTCCAATGAATGCAGCAGTAGCGGCCTTTCTGGGCCGGCACAATTTTCCTGTCAGGCAGAACATAGACAGCGTGGTGGATGCCCTCCTGTTCGACATGAACGAGGGACTTTGCGGGCGCAAGGCGGGTGAGGACAGGATCCGCACTTTCTGCAACCCGCCGGACAGGGGGCCGGGAGGGGAGAGCGTCATTGTCATTGACGCTGGCGGAACAAACTTCCGCTCATGCCTGGTCAGCTTTGACGCGAGTGGCAAGCCTTCGATTGATTTCATGGAAAAAACCCGTATGCCGGGAACTGAGGGTGAGCTGTCCAAGAAGGCTTTCTT
>CAMNGY010000303.1 GCA_946538795.1 uncultured Treponema sp. | reverse complement strand
GCCGACCACAACTATGCGGATCTTGTGGCTACGATGGATGCCGGTGACGGCAAGGCTGCCTTCGTTGCCGCCCATACCCTCAAGGGCCTGGCCCTGAACATGGGCCTGGACAGCCTGGGCAACGCCGCTTCCGAGCTGACTGAGGCCCTGCGTGGCGATGCGCCTGACGTGGAGAAGGGCAAGACACTCCTTCCTGCCGTCGTTGCCGAGTACAAGAAGGTGAACGACGCGCTGGTCCAGCTGCTTCCCTGAGGCCAGCTGCTTCCCTGGCGTTTCTGTCGCTATCCTGGTGGCGGCCGCTTTCCTGACGTAGACCGCGCCCGCTATAGCTTTTCGTCTATGAGCCGGTCCAGCGTTCTCTTCGCGTAGTCGTGGACCCTCTGCGAGAACTGGGGGTACAGCATGTATCCCAGGATGGCGTTCCCCTCTTTTATAAAGGCTGGCCTTCCCATGAAACGGCATATCTCATAGGTAGCGTCGCAGATGGCCATGAGCGTTCCGTCGCTGCCGGAGCTGCTGGTGTGCCGTGCGGCGTAAAGGAGGGCGTCCAGCATGCTTCCGTCCGCGTCAAAGGCTGTCTTGCCCGCCGCCTTCACCAGCGAGAGCGTGAGGGGGGATCCGCATGTACGTACCAGCAGGCGGGCTATGCCGGGGGCGAAGGTTGCCAGCTGGCTTGAGGATGCCAGCTGGAACAGCTGCTGGCAGTAGGCCGGGTTTGTCAGGTAGTAGTATGACTGGCTGCCTGCGGACCTTGCGGAATTTGACGAGCCGTAGGCCGTTGTGACGGCGGCTATTTCGTTTGTCAGCAGCGAGAGGTAGCCGTGCTCCCGTTCCCCGTAATCCCCTTTTTCCCAGTCCTCTGCCATCTCCAGCGCAAGGCTGTTGCTGACAGCCGTTCCGTATATGTCCGAGGAGCCGAGCTGCGCATCGGAGCAGAAGGCATAGTACTGGGTCGCGTTTTTTTCCTTGTATGGTGTTTCCTGCCCGGCCGAAAGGCTTTGCTTGACCCTGTAGGATGAGATTACCCAGTCCTTGCCCATGAAGCTTATGAAGCCTTCGTCGGAGATGAACATGGATGTCCATGTGGATGAGTTGTTGTAGTTTGCCTTCCAGATGGGGAAAGCCTCGCTGGAGTAACATTCCGCCGTCCCGCCGTCGGCCAGGGCCAGTCCCTGTGCCGTGACAGCCTTGTAGCGGAGGGATGACGCGTTTAGCCCGGTCCTGGCTTCCGCCTCTATGTTGCCGGTCTGCGTGTTCACGTAAAGAAGGCGGGCGGGGGAGCCTGAGATGAAGGCGGCTGTCCTGGACGAGAATACGTCGGTGACTATGGCCGCCTGCGAGCTGAAATGCGTCTGGGATGATCCCTGTATCCATCTGGATTCTGTCTTGCCCCCCTGCACGTTGCACAGGCCTATGGCCCCGTCAGAGAAAGAGAGCAGGACCCCGTCCCCGCAGGATGCCGCTTCTTTTACCAGGCCGGAGAAGGTAAGCTCCTCCATCGGCTGCCCGAAGGGGGACAGGGTAAGAGCGCAGCTTTTGCCGCCCTCTGTCCGGGTAAGGAATACCAGAAGCCTTCCGTCGTTCAGTTCCAGGATGGGGATGTTTTCGTCCTGACCTTCCACGTCCGTCTGCCACCTGCGGGTCCCTTTGAGGCCGTAGCAGGCCACCTTTCCGCTGCCCCTGACGAAGACCCTGCCGTCCCTGCCCGCTACGGGGCTGCCTTCCACGTTGAATCCGGTACGGGCCTTCCACAATTCCTTTCCGCCGGGGCTGATCATGCACAGCGTCGTCTTGCGGCTGACCGCGTACAGCAGCCCGCCCAGTCCCGGAGAGAGGTTGTCGGGTTTGCTGGAAAGGCCGTGGGTCCAGACAGGGTTCCCCTCTCCGTCGAAGGCGTAGAGGATTTTCCCCTCTATGGCGAACATGTAGCCGGATGCGTTGCGCACCGCTTCGGTGAGGGCGGCGCCCCCCAGGACGGTCACTTTGCTGGGCTTGGTAGCGGACAGGTCCAGAGTGGGGTAGGAGGGGGCATCGGCCTTGTCCTTGTTTTGGGCGGGGGAATTATTTGGGGCAGGAGCATTATTTTTGGCGGGGGCCGCCGCAAGGAGCTGGGCCGTGAGGATGAGCGTGGTTAGGGCAATCAGGGGCAGTCTTGTCTTCATTTCATATAGTTAACCACGCAAGGCTTTCGATGTGACATGTCTGCGGGTAGAAATCCAGCAGGAAGAGCCGATTCAGGCGGTATCCGCCCCTGACCAGGGCGGCAATGTCCCGCGCATGGGTTGCCGCGTCGCAGGACAGGCTCCTGATGTGGGGAATGCCCGAGGAGGCGAGCCAGGAGCTGACGGACTTTTCCATGCCGCTCCGGGGCGGGTCCACTACCACCGCGTCAAAGGGACCGTTCAAGGCGGTGTAGGGGGCGGCATGCTGGCGGATCCAGCTGTCTGCGCTGACCCCGTAGCTTTCGTGGTTCGTTCCGGCGAGGTTCATCTCCGCCCAGGCGAGCGCGTCCCGGTTGTGCTCCACCAGGCAGAGCTTACCGAAGCGGTCTGCAAGGAAGCGGGAGAAGGTGCCGACGCCGGCATAGACGTCCAGTGCGTTGTTCCCGGACAGTCCTTCCGTAATCAGGGGAATGGTCTTTGCCAGCAGTTCCAGGTTGGACTGGAAGAAGCCCTGTACGTCGAAGTTCAGCTCCTTGCCCAGCAGGGAAAGCCTGCAGCTGTTTGCGGGATCAAAGCTTGTTCCCTCAAAGCGGGGCTTTATTTTCTTCTGCTTTTTCAGGGGCCTGCCGTGTATGGTCTTGCGGGGCTGCCCTTTCATGCTTTTTTCTTCCTTTTTCTTCTGCCGCTCTTCCTCGTGGGCTATGACAATCTTGTCGTAATCGTCGGGAATGGACGTGATGGCACTGCTGCCGAAGAGGTGGACCCGGCCTTTCGGCCGTTCTTCCGGGGGAATTTCGGACAGGTAGCGGTTCACCTCTGCCGTTGCGCAGGCACAAGCGTTCAGCCGGATGATGCTGTTCGACCCCCGGGCCATGAGGCCGCCGTCGTGGAGCTGGAAGCGGGCCCGGTAGCCCCGGTCCGCCCCCGCGACGACTTCGATGTCCGGTAGTTCCAGCCCTTCGCGCAGAAAAGCTTCCTTTAAAATAGACTTCCGCAGTTCCTGCTGGTACGCTCCGTCTATGTGCATCATGTTGCAGCCCCCGCACCTGCCGTAGAGGGGGCAGAAGGGCTGGACCCGGTGGGGGGAGGGCGAGAGTACGGAGACGATGCGGGCCTGGCTGTAGTCCCGGAATTCCTTCGTTATCGCCACTTCCAGCTCTTCGCCCGGAATGGCGAGGGGAACGAACACTTTCTTGCCGTCGATCGAGGAGATGCAGTCTCCTCCCGTAACCATCTGCTCTGCGGTAATTCTATAAGTCTGCATGGGAAGGATTATACCCGAAAGGCGGGGGTGT
>CAMNGY010000302.1 GCA_946538795.1 uncultured Treponema sp. | reverse complement strand
ACGGAGGACGTTGATGCGATGACAATCTCGTTTTCCTTCGCTGGGACGCTTTCCACCTTGGGGAGGGGGGCCGAAACGCTGGCCGCAGATGCGGGCTTTATAAGCTCGCCTGCCGAGCTGTTGCCGGCCGGCTCCGTGCCGGACTGGGATTCGCTTCCTCCCACGTTGCTCTTGCCTTCGGGCCTGTTTGAGCTGCGCTTGTCGCTCATCGCGATCTCCTGGGATTCTCCCCTGCGCAGCAGGTTGAACCTGGTGGGGATGACGAACAGGAAGAAGAGGCAGAGTATGCAGATTACGGCGCAGATGATGCAGACCAGCATCGGGACCTTGGTCCCGCGCTTCTCTTCTTCATAGCCGTCCGAGGACTTTCCTTCCATCGTTTCCTTGTCATAGAGGTCATCGAACATGTTGTTGGGCGTGAAGGATGTCCCGGCCGTTGACGGGGTCCTGTCGTCGTCCAGGTCTATGGAAGGCCAGTCCGACGTCGTGGACAGGCTGGAATCAAAGTCGTCCAGCGCGCTCCTGCTGGCAGAGGAAGAGGATCCCGAGCTGTCAAAGTCCGGAAGGTCAAAGCTCGTGTCGGCCTCTTCCTTTATGGAGTCATCGAAGTTCAGGTCGGGAATCTCGAAGTCGTTGTCAGAGAAGCTGTCCGCCTCGGCTTCCGCAGGGCTCTCCGCTGATGACCTTGTGCTTTCCTCCGCTACGGCCGGCTGTCCTTCAAAGAGGTTCAGCGGCGGCAGGTCCAGGCTTTCCAAATCATCGTCGGGCTCCACGGCTCGGGGCTCCTCGGAAAGGCTGTCCGCGGGCGTGGTGTCTTCTGCCGCCAGGCTGTCGCTCAGGTTACTGTCTTCTATAGTAATGGTATCTCCGTCACCTTCGGTGTACGAAGTCAGCTCCCAGTTCTCCTGATCCAGGTTGTCGTCGTTGACGGCGGTCTTCTCTTCATCGGAGTCGTCCGCATCTGACAGGGCCGTGAACGCGAAGTCCCCGTCCGGGTCTTCCTGCTTGTCTTCCGCATCATCGCTGACGAACGATGGCAGGGATTTGAAGGCCTCGTCCTCGTCCTCTGCTTTGTCCAGTCCGCCCGTGCTCCAGTCGGGAAGGGTTCCCAGCTCCTCGAAGCCGTCGTCGTCCGCCTTGCTTTCGGAGCTGTCCGCTTCTTTCTCGCTGCTGTCCGCCAGGTCGCTGAAACCGAAGTCTGGCTGGTCCGTTCCTGCGTCAAGCGCACCCAACGTGTCCGGCATGTCCAGCGAATCCGCCGGATCCGCGCTTTCCGCGCCGGAGGCCGCGTCCAGAGGTTCGTCCCCCGTGGAATCCACGTACTGGGCATCCTTGGGCAGGGCATCCTCCGCAGAAATCTCTTCGATCGGCTCGTTGGCTATCTCGTCGTTCTTTGCGGCCTTATTGGAGTCAAAGTCATCGAAAGAGAAAGTTTCGTCATTGGGTGAAGGACCTATCACTTCGCTCGCCTCCTGGGAATTCCCGTCCTTGCCTATGTTTGAGATGTCGTTGACAATATCCTCAAATGAGTTGTCGGCCTTCGCGTCCTCTTCCGAATGGTCTTCTTCTGGGGCCTTGAAGATGTCTTCCATCTCCTTTTCGTATTCGCTCTGGTCCCCGGTATGCCCCTCCGGAGCCTCGTCACCGTCGTTTTCTTTCAGCGAAAGGTCGGACTCATGCTCTGGGTGCTTTTCGGCAATCTTGCCTGCCAGGGAGGAAAGGTTGACCCGCCTTGCGGACTGCGACCCGGTTTCAGGGTCGCCTATCTCGGCGGAAAGCTCCCCGTCTTCTCCCAGCTCAATGTTGAAGTCAAGATTCGGCTCTCCGTTGACATGCGGGTTCAAGTTGTCTATTTCAAGGGTATCGATATACTGGGCATCCTTCATGGTGCCGCTGGGGGACCGGAACAGGTCCACATGCACGGTGGTCTGGTCATCCTTGACGGTGGTCAGGGATATGTTTTTCTTTTCGGGCTTTCCGTCTTCAAGAATTGGGTAAAAAGAGCCATCGGCGAGCTTGATTCCTATTTTGTCCATCTGATAACCTCTTGATCCTGACTATAGCGTAAAAAGCCTAGTTCATCTAGATTATCGGCAGTGGAGGCCTGCATTTTAAACTGTATATTTGCCGGATTGCGACTATTCGGCACAAAGTCCGCTCCCTCGCGGTCGCCTGTTTTGTATCGAACATACCCGATAAAAACTTTGAAAATCCGATTTAGCCCTTGCTTTTTTGCAAAAGTCGTTCAATAATAGAAGGAAGCATATTACATACTATGGAAGTTTCCGCCGCCTTTTGCGTGGCGGGTTCCGCAAATCACGGAAGGGGTTTTACAAATGACGAAAGATGAGATTTCCGCCGGAAAGGCTGTGGTCGGGATTGAGTTCGGCTCCACAAGGATAAAGGCCGTCCTCATTGACAGCACCTGCGCGCCCGTAGCGTCCGGGGCCTTTGACTGGGAGAACTCCCTTGTTGACGGTGTTTGGACCTACTCGCTGGACGAGATTCACAAGGGCATAACGACGGCCTTCGCCAACCTGAAGAAGGACGTGCAGGACAAGTTCGGGGTCAAGCTGACCAAGCTGGCGGCAATGGGAATCAGCGCGATGATGCACGGTTACCTTGCGTTTGACAAGGGAGGCAAGCTGCTCGTCCCCTTCCGCACATGGCGCAACACTATCACGGGTCAGGCGAGCAAGAAGCTTTCCGCCCTCTTTGATTACCCCATCCCGGAGAGATGGAGCATAGCCCACCTTTACCAGGCCGTTCTGAACGATGAGAGCCATGTCAAGGACGTGAGCTTCTTCACGACGCTCGCAGGATATGCCCACTGGATGCTTTCGGGCGAGAAGGTCCTTGGCGTGGGCGACGCTTCCGGGATGTTCCCGATAGACGATGCGACCGGCGACTTCAACGCCCAGTTCATCCGCCTCTTCGACGAGCTTGTCGCGGACAAGAAGTTTCCCTGGAAGCTTTCCGATTTGTTCCCCAAGGTTCTGCCCGCCGGCGCGGACGCAGGCCGCCTGACAGCCGAGGGAGCCAAGTGGCTTGACCCGACGGGCGAGCTGGAGCCGGGCGCGCTGATGGCTCCGCCGGAAGGTGATGCCGGTACCGGAATGGTCGCGACCAACTCCGTCGCGGCCCGCACTGGCAACGTTTCCGCCGGAACCTCCGTCTTTGCGATGGTCGTCCTGGAGAAAGCCCTTTCCAAAGCCTACTCCGGCAAGATAGACATCGTGTCCACGCCGGACGGCAAGCCCGCCGCCATGGCCCACGCCAACAACTGCACGGGCGAGTACGACAAGTGGATAAACCTCTTCGGCGATGCGGCCAAGACGCTCGGCGCGGACTTCTCCAAGGGCAAGCTCTACGACACGCTGCTGGAGCTGGCCCTCAAGGGCGACAAGGACTGCGGCGGGCTTATCCCCTTCAACTACATCTCGGGCGAGAGCATGACCGGCAT
>CAMNGY010000301.1 GCA_946538795.1 uncultured Treponema sp. | reverse complement strand
AGCCATCAGCTGGAAACATTCGAGAGGGACAGCACGGATGAAAAATTCAGGACGGAACTCCTGATGGGCTTGCAGAAGCTCCCCGCCTACTGTTTTTTGCTCACTTCCGCTTTTTTTCTGGCCACATCGGTCATATCGTTCCTGATCCTCCGGGTGGACCTGCGCATAAGCTTTTCCACACATATCGTAATTTTCATAGAATGGGTCTGCGGTTCCTATTTTGCAGGGCTCATAGCATACAGTTTCCGTTGCCACCTGTGCAAATCCTATGCGAACAGGATAGTCAGGTCCGGCATAAACCAAGCGTTCGCGAGCATTAAGAGGCATTTCGGGCTTTCGCTCAAAACGCAGATGACACTTTACATCTGCATACCGCTCATTCTGACAACCCTGGTGACGCTGAGCCTGTATGCCTTCACTCTGCCGGAAACGCAAAAGACTTTCACGGACATAGCGCAGGAAGCTTTTTCCGGCAAAGGTATAGGACAAATCTCCCAGACATATTCCTATTCCATGGACACGCCCAGGAGCATGGAGAACGCATCCTCTCTTCCGGGCGGGAAAAGGATGTTCATAGGAATGACGGGAATTTGGAGCTGGCGCATCAAGTGCACGGCCCTGCTGAACGCCGCCATAATGTGCGTCCAGATACTCATCTTTTACCTGAGCTTCATGGAGAAGAACAGCAAGACGATAAACGGCCTGGAAGCGTTGCGGAATTCCAATTTTACGGGAGGGAACATCCTTTCAAGCGACCTGAACGATGAGCTTTCATACAACATCTATCTCATAAATTCCCTGATACTGAAATTCCAGTCCTTGATTTCAAATTCAGTTTCCATCGCAAAAATGATAACGGAGTCATCCTCTTCCCTTTCAAAGATTTCTGACGGGACAGAAAAAAGCGCCGGCAGCCAGTCAGCCAGGACAGGTGGCATCATAGACGGGATGGAAAAAAACAAGGGCATGTCGCAGGAGATTGACAGCCTGGCGAGCGATGTCGCCTCCTCTGCGAAAGAGACGGCTGCCAACATGGACTCAAGCGCCGAAATCATGAGGAAGACGCTTTCAAACATGCAGGCCATAGGAAAGTCCAATGAATCGACCCTTGCAAGCATAAAGGAGCTGGAGCAAAAGATTTCCTCAATATGGGAAATCGTAAACATGATAAATTCCATTGCCGAGCAGACTAAGATAATAGCTTTCAACACGGAACTGGAATCCTCCTCCCTGAACGGGGAAGAAAAGAGTTTCCTGAACGTGGCCCTTGAAACGCGGCGTCTTGCCAACAGCATAGCGGACAGCATAAAGGAGATAAAGGACTACATAAAGCAGATTGAGGGCACCGAGGAATTGCTGCTGAAGTATTCGGACTCGAACACGGACGAGATAAACCGGGGTCTGGACATTTCGCGCTCAATAGAGGCCTCATTCTCAGGAATAAACGACCTTTCCAATCAGAATGCGGATGCGACACAGGAGATAAAGGAGATGATCCAGAACCAGACCGTAGCCTTCGGGCAGATACAGGATACGCTCATTCAGATTGAAGCGGGAATAAGGAATTTCACACTTTCCGCCTCATCGCTCGTGAATGCGGCGGACGAGCTTAATGCAAATGCGGCAAAGCTGAGCACGGCCGGAACTTCCAGCAAGAACAACGGGGGCGCAGAATGAAAAGCGACGGAATGCCCTTTGACAAACGCATCTACAAGAGGGGAATAATCCCAAACCTCATCTGTGCCGTCCTGATATTCATCTATTCTATCCTGTTCCTCCTCTTGCGGCCCAGCCAGCTGCCGTGGGCACTGGCGGTTGCCGCGACGATTACCCTGGCGGCAGAATTCATCATCTCGCCAGCCATGAACTTCATCCTGACAAAAAAAATCACAAAGGAAATCCAAGACTGGGAAAACGGCAGGCTGGATGATATGGAAGGAAGGACGGGCCTGTACATGGAAATCGCAGAATTCCCCATGCGTAAAGGCGTGCAGACCTACATCTTCTTCTTCACCTGTGCCTTGCTCCTGGCCGTGGGCTACAGGTTCTTCCCCAAACTCCACTTCAACTGGACCGTAGTCTCATTCTCCTTCCTGGGCTGCGTGTTCGGCGGCTATGCGGCGGCAATACTGGCACAGAGCTATTCGGAGGAGGTGTGCGGCAGCTATGCGCAGGCCCTGGTCAAGGAAGGCATAGACAGGGAAATGATTGCGGAGCGTAAGTCATTCGGGATGTCGCTCAAGCTGCGTTGCATCATATACCTCATAATCCCCCTGCTCTACATAACCCTCATCACATACCTGATGGCCCAGCAGTACTTCGCGCGCTACATCGTCACGGATGCCGACCGCTTCAGCATAATTGCGCGAAACATCATAATAACGATAATAAATGCGGCTTTCTACTTCAAGCTTTGTTCCCTGGTCATAAAGAAGCTGTGCACTTATGCGGACGACATGGGGGAACGCCTGGAAGAAATAATCAACGAAAAGAATCCGTCATTCTATATAGAGACAAACCTGTTCGATTCGCTCCAGTACAGCAACTTCCTTGTGAACGAAAGCTCAAAAGGCTTCACATCACTCATATCATACATAAAATCCATAAGCACAGGAATACTGGAAACCTCAAACAACCTGGCGGCCATTTCCAAGGAGCTCCAGGCCACCGCAAACGAACAGAACACCAGTGTCACGGAGATAAACGCAATTGTACACGAAATGAACTCCTCCATACGTGACATAAAAGGAAAGGTGGACTCGGTGGCCATCGGCTGCGAGGCGATGGACCTTCAGCTCCTTACCTCCATGGGCGCCATAAGCGAGAACATGGGACAGATACACAGGATAGACGAATCCAACAAGAAAATCATGTCCTGTGTGGAAAGCCTCTCAAAACAGGCAAACAGCATAGACGAGGTCATGAACCTTATTGAGGACATAGCCAGCCAGACCAGGATAATCGCATTCAATGCGGAGCTGGAAGCTGTGGGGGCAGGGAAAGCGGGAAAAAACTTCCACATAGTTTCTGCCGAAATAAAGAGGCTGGCAGACAGCGTAGTTGAAAGCATAAAAGAAATCCAGAAGCATATAAAGGAACTGAAGGATGCTTCAGAAGCCCTTTCCTCCGACTCAAAGAATACGACAAAGCTCATTGAGATTGAGGCCCAGATGTCCGGCGAGCTGGAAAAGCACCTGCAGAACATAAAGCTTTCCGCAGAAAAGAATGCCGGCCGCGCCAAGGAAATACGGGACAACATGGAAAGGCAGTCCTCCTCCTTTGAGGAGATTGCCGCGACATTGAGCCAGATAAACGAAAGCATTTCCGCTTTCACCGTATCCACGGCAGAAATCAACAGCGCGGCAAGCCAGATTCAGGCCGCCTCCGCAGACTTGGACAGCCTGGAGTAGGATAAAAAAAAGTCCGGCTGTACGCCGGACTTTTTTCATACAGACACTTTCTGCTTATTTTCTGCCCTGATCCTCAAGGGCATCGATGT
>CAMNGY010000300.1 GCA_946538795.1 uncultured Treponema sp. | reverse complement strand
CTCGTCAACGCCCTGCCGGTAGTATTCTGCGGCCATCTCGACGGGGTCGCCTATGTCCTTGTTGTCCTTGAATTTCACGCCCTTGGTCGTGCGCCCGTCCTTGACGTCCAGGCAGATGATGATTCGTTTTTTCAGCATGCCGCATCTCCCGAGCAGAAGTTCTGCAGAATCTTCAGGCCCTTTGCGCCTGATTTTTCCGGATGGAACTGGAAAACCGTTATGTTGTCCTTTTCGACGATGGCAGGAACCATGCAGCCGTAGTCGCTGTAGCCTTTGATGAGTTCAGGATTTTCCGGCTGGATGACGTATGAGTGGACGAAGTAAAAGTCGCTGTGGTCGCTGATGCCCGTACAGAGCTTAGTTCCGCCATTGCAGAAGGCGACGTCGTTCCATCCCATGTGGGGAATTTTGAGGCTGGGGGCAAGCATTGCCGTCCGCTCGTGTTCCTCTTCGTCGGGCTGCCGTTCCTTCCAGATGCTTGAAAAGCGGCGGATTTTTCCGGGGAGGAGGGAAAGGCATTTCGTGTCGCCTTCTTCGCTCCAGTCAAAGACAATTTGGGCGCCGATGCAGATGCCGAGCAGGGGCCTGCCTGCCGCAGCCCAGTCCTTCAGGAAGCTGTCGAAGCCCGTCTTCCTGAGTTCTTCCATTGCGTAGGCCGCATCCCCGTCCCCCGGGAAGATAATCCTGTCTACCTGTTCCAGTTCCTTTGGATTCCTGGAAAGAATAAAGGGCAGCTTCAGATGCTCCAGGGCGTGCTCGACGCTCCGGATGTTGCCGGCATTGTAATCGACGATTCCTGTCATGGACGGAATTCTAGCAGGGCAGGGGGCGGCTGTCAAGGGCGGGAGCTGTCTGTCCGGCTGGCGATGGAATCCTGCCCAGAAACACTGTTTTTACGAAAAAGTGCTTGACTTCCTGTGAATCTGTGGTATTCTGGAATAAAGGCCAGCTACAACGTTGTAGTTGTACGGCTTATTTAAAAGATTTTATTAGGGGATTCGTATGGCAAAAGAAAAGAAAAAGCACACAGTGCAATACGATCGATGGGGTTATTTCTTTATAGCCCCGTTCTTTATCGTATACACTATCTTCTCGCTGATTCCGCTGCTCACCACGCTGGGGAACAGCTTCTTCGAGAACTACCGCGTCGGCCTCATGACGGTCGGCCCGGACTGGATAGGCCTTGAAAACTTCAAGGAAGTCCTGGACGTCAGTGAAGAGAACAACATAATAAAGTATACCGGGAACACCATAATAATGTGGGTCCTGGGCTTCATTCCCCAGATTGTAATCTCCCTCATCCTTTCCGTCTGGTTTACGGACACCGGCCTGCGCCTGAAGTTCCAGCAGTTCTTCAAGACGATAATCTATATGCCCAACCTGATCATGGCCTCTGCGTTCGCCATGCTCTTCTTCACCCTCTTCTCCGACAACGGGCCTATGAACTCCATCTTCATGTCGCTCGGCTGGACCCAGGAGCCCATCCGCTTCCTGGTCTCCACGGGCTGGGCCAGGACCCTTGTCGCGGCAATGAACTTCCTCATGTGGTACGGAAACACGACGATCCTCCTCATGGCCGGAATCATGGGAATCGACGAGAGCCTCTTTGAGGCGGCCCGCATTGACGGAGCCTCGCCGCTCGGCATCTTCTTCAAGATTACGATGCCCCTCCTCCTGCCCATCTTCGTCTACGTGCTGATTACCTCAATGATCGGAGGTATCCAGATGTTCGACGTTCCCCAGATTCTTACCAACGGAACCGGACAGCCCAACCGCACGACGATGACCATCATCATGTACCTGAACAACCACTTGTTCAGCAAGAACTACGGTATGGCCGGAGCTGTCTCCTTCCTTACCTTCATCGTGACCGCTATCCTCAGCGCGATAGTCTACTCTTCAACGATGAAACAATACTCAAATGCAAACGGGAGGCGCTAGATGAAAAGCCAGAGCACATCATTGGCAATCCGAAGGTTTGTGGCGTACGCCGTCCTTATAATCCTGGCGTTCCTGTCACTGTTCCCCTTCTTTATCCTTATAATAAACTCAACGCGTGGCCATGCGGACATCCAGAAGGGCTTCTCCGCGCTCCCCGGCGTGTTCTTCGTGCAGAACCTCGTCAACATGATGGGCAACGAAAACAATCCCATCATGAGGGCCCTTGTCAACAGCGTCTTCGTTTCCTTCATGTGCGCGGTGCTGACGACCTACTTCTCGTCTATGACGGCATACGGAATCTACATGTACCGCTTCAAGGGGCGAAAGTTCTGCTTCCGCTTCATCCTCGCTGTCATGATGGTTCCGGCCCAGGTGTCCACGCTCGGTTTCATCAAGCTCATCACGAAGCTCGGAATGAATGACACGCTCGCCGCGCTCTACATTCCGTCCATCGCGGCCCCGATCGTCTTCTTCTACATCTACCAGGCAATGGAATCGACCTTGCCCTATTCAATCGTCGAGGCGGCCCGCGTTGACGGATGCAACGAGTTCCGCACCTTCAACACGATTGTCCTGCAGATGATGAAGCCTTCCATTGCTGTCCAGGCAATCTTCGCCTTCGTCAGCTCTTGGAACAACTACTTCGTCCCGCAGCTGGTCATTTCCACAAAGGAAAAGAAGACCATTCCTATCCTGATCGCCCAGCTTCGTTCCGCTGACTACCAGAAGTTCGACATGGGACAGGTCTACATGACGATTTGTGTTGCCATAGTGCCGCTTATCATCGTCTACCTCTTCCTGTCACGCAGCATCATCTCCGGTGCGACGGCCGGCGGTGTGAAGGAGTAGTACTCCGGAGCCTGTCCGGAAGGGCAGCCCGCACAAAAAAAGCCCCCGTGGAGCTCAGTCCTCTGCGGGGGCTTGTTGTTTTCCGGCCTGTGTGCGCCGGAATGTGGCGACGCCAGGCAAAGGGACGCAAGGGAGGGTTATCCCGTCATGCCCCTGGAAAGCGTTCTGTCAGTCGAAGTTTATGCGCTCCTCCTCTATGACGAGGGGACGGTTCATTATGCGGTTGTTTATGGCCATGATGTATTCGCCCAGGAAGCCGATGAAGAAGGTCTGGATCCCGCTGAACAGGAACACGCCTATGATCAGAGGGGCCATTCCCGCGTTGAAGGACTTCCAGTGCAGGAACTTGTATACCGTATAAAAGATGGCTATGGCTATGCTTATGAACGAGATTATGATGCCCCCGATCGTCGCGAACCGCAGCCCTACTTTTGTGTAGGACGTGAAACTGAGCATGGCCGCGTCGAAGAGGGAATACCAGTTGTTGTGGGTCTTTCCGGCCCGCCTCCGTGCCTGCCGGTAGGGGACGTTGACCCGGCGGAATCCCAGCTCCGCTACGATTCCGCGCAGGAAGGGCGTCGGGTCCTTCAAGTCATGCAGCACCTTTATGAAGCTCTTGTCGTACAGGCCGAATCCCGTGAAGTGCTCTATCTGCTCCACGTCCGACATCTTGTGTATTATCTTGTAGTAGCAGGTCCTCAGGAAGCGGAC
>CAMNGY010000299.1 GCA_946538795.1 uncultured Treponema sp. | reverse complement strand
TGGGACCGAGAGAAATTTAAAGAATGCCGCTGAATTCGAGGTTTTCAAAGGACGGGAAATACGGGTCTGGGACAAGACTGTCGGTGACTGGGTTAGGGGAAAAATAACCTCTTCCACGAAAGATGCCGTGACCCTTACGGCAGGATCAGAAGAGATAATTGTGCATTACGTTGATATAGCAAAAGCAAAATTTATTCATAACTAGAGAGGTTTTATATGTCAGAAATGGCAGATGCCATCCGCGCCCTCCAGGCTGAAAAGAGGATGAGCGATGAGGCGATTAAACAGACGATTGAAGATATGGTGAAGGCTGCTTACAAGAAGACCTTCGGACACAATGAGAACTGCATAGTAAAGTTCAAGGATGATCTTTCGGGAATAGACGTTTACTCAAGGAAAGTTGTCGTTGATGGTGTGTATGACCCGTCAACCGAGATAGAACTGAAGGAAGCGAAGGAACTTAGCGACGAATGCGAGATTGACGATGAGCTTGATATTCCGATTGACCCGCATACGTTTTCTAGGTCTGCCGTCACCCAGGGAAGACAGACTGCGCATCAAGCCCTGAATGAAAACTTCAGGGACAGCTTGTACAAGGAGTATGAGAGGCGTAAGGGTGATATCGTATCCGGCATCTTCCAGAGGGAGAGGAATCAGAATATATATGTTGAGATTGAGCGGGCTGGTGAAGGTGTCGAGGCTGTCCTGCTGAAGAAATACCAGAGTCCCCGCGAGATGTATGAGAAGGGCGACAAGGTGAAGGCCGTCGTCGTCGATGTCAAGAAGACACAGAGCGGTATACAGCTTATACTGAGTCGCACCGATCCTAAGCTTGTTCAGAACCTTTTGAGCGTTGAGGTTACGGAAATCGCCGACGGGACGGTTGGAATATATAAGATTGTTCGCGAGGCTGGCTATAGGACGAAGATTGCTGTGTACTCCAACCGGAGCGATGTCGATCCTATTGGTGCCTGCGTAGGCCCCAAGGGTGTGCGTATCCAGAATGTCATAAAGCAGCTGGAAGGAGAGAAAATAGATGTCCTCCCCTATGTCGAGGATCCGAGGGCGTTCATCGCTTCAGCTTTGCAGCCTGCAGAAGTCAAAAAGGTCTATATACAGGATTTTGACAAAAAAGAGGCGCTGGCTGTTGTAAGCGAAAAGGACGCTTCCCTTGCAATCGGGAAGGGCGGTATGAACGTGACGCTTGCGAACCGTCTCTGCGAATGGAACATTGATGTCAAAACAGAGGAGCAGGTTGCGGAGCTTGACCTGACTGATGCCAGCAGCAGCCTGAAGGCCGCCGAGGACCTCTTCCGCAATGTGGAGGATGAGGTTGTCTCCGTTTCTGAGCTTCCCGGAATAGACGAACGTATTGCGGGCTTGCTCAAGGATGCGGGCTACGATGACATACAGCGCTTTAGCGATGCGGCTGCTGATGGCAGCATAAAGAGCGTTGAGGGCCTTACGGATGAAGACATTGCCCTCGTCAGCAAGGTCATAAGCGAGAACGTCGTGTTCGCCGATGAGGAGCCTGACGCCGGGGAGGAGAGCGTTGCCGAGCATGAGGAAACTGTGGAGCAGGCTGCCGAGCAAAAGGATGAGGCTGAAGAGGAGGAATACTTCTGCCCGGAGTGTGGTGCCAAGATAAGTCTCGATATGACAAAGTGCCCGAAATGTGGCGTAGAGTTTTCATTTGAAGAGGAATAAGGAAATAGATTAGATATGGCGGATGAAACTGAAAAAAAACCAAAGGTAATTTTACACAAGAGGGAAAACAAGGGTGGTGTGCCCCAGACTCAGGGCCAGCAGCCTAAGAAGGTCGTCATTGTAAAAAAACGCAAGGACACTCCGGCGGCGTCTTCTCCGGCCGCTCCAGCCGGGCAGGGACCGAAGGGCAGGACAGATTCGTCTGTCAAGGACGGTAAGGAAAAATTCCGCGTTGTCGTGAAGAAGCCGTCTGATTCATCCGCAGATGTAGCCCAGCCGACGGCTGTTGCTCATGATGAGCGGCCCGCTTCCGGATTTGAAAAGGCTGCAGCACAGCCTGCTGAAAAAACCGAAAAGGTTGAGAAGAAGGAAATCACCGCGACGCAGGTCAAAAAAGACGAGGCGCCTCAGCAGCCTTCTGCCCAAGGAACAGGCTCCCAGCCTTCTTCCGGCCAGCAGAGCCAAACCAAGCCTCGCGAATCCGCTCCTTTTGTCCTTAACCAGCAGAGACCGAATGTCAGGGCCGGAAATTTGAGCGGTTACGGGCGTGGGCGTGGTGGCTACGGCAACTATCGTGGCAGGAACGGAAATGCTGGTAATAATCAGGGAGGCTTTACCGGAGCACAGGCCCGTGAAGGCTATCAGAACCGGCAGGGCGGTGGCTATGGCAACGGCCAGAACCGCGGCCCGTACGGAGGCCAGAACCGGCAGGGCGGCTATGGCAATGGTCAGAACCGTGGCCCATACGGAGGACAGAACCGGCAGGGCGGTGGTTATGGTAACGGCCAGAGTCGTGGCTCGTACGGTAATGGCGGACAGTTTGGCGGGGCCGGAAAACCGGGGTTTGGCCAGGGATCCGGCAGGTCAGATTCCTTCAACTCGCCTGCTTCCATGCAAACGAACAAGGGGCCTGCCAAAAAGCCTTTCAAGGGTAAGAAGCCCGTATATACTCACGAAAAGGAAAAAGAGGAGTCCTTTGACGAGGAGGAGCTGTATCAGAACAGGAAGAGGCAGAATACTCCGACCAGTGCAGTTCCTGAGCAGATCGATATCATGGATACCATTTCCGTATCGGATCTTGCGAAGAAGATGAACCTCAAGGCTGGGGAAATTATAGGCAAGCTCATGTCCATGGGCATGATGGTTACGATAAACCAGTCCATAGATTCTGATACGGCCACTCTTCTTGCCGAAGAATATAATTGCAAGGTCCACCTTGTGAGCCTGTATGACGAGACTGTCATAGAGAGCGAGAAGGGAGATGAGGAGGGCGTGAAGCCCCGGCCTCCGATTGTCACGGTCATGGGCCATGTTGATCATGGAAAGACAAAGACCCTTGATGCTATACGCAATGCTCATGTTGCGGAAGGCGAGGCTGGAGGAATTACCCAGAAGATTGGAGCCTACAAGGTTTCGACAGAAAAGGGTGAAATAACTTTCCTGGATACGCCGGGACACGAAGCCTTTACAATGATGCGTGCCAGGGGAGCACAGATTACGGATATAGTCGTCCTGGTCGTCGCTGCCGATGACGGTGTCATGCCCCAGACCATGGAGGCAATCCACCATGCAAAGGATGCCAAGGTTCCTATTATTGTCGCAGTTAACAAGATAGACAAGCCCGATGCAAATCCTGACAGGGTTATGACTCAGCTTTCGGAGCAGGGACTGACACCTGAGGAATGGGGTGGTGATACCCAGTACGTCAAGATTTCTGCCCTTAAGAAAGAGGGAATTGATGACCTTCTGGATGCAATCCTGCTTCAGGCGGAAATGCTGGAGCTGAAGTCCCAGTATGATT
>CAMNGY010000298.1 GCA_946538795.1 uncultured Treponema sp. | reverse complement strand
CTAACCTCTCCTTATAGCTTCTTTCTCACGAAGCTGCTGGGCATTAATCTCCTGCTGCACGCCAAGTTCCAGAAGCTGGCTCACATCTATTATCAAAGAAACCGAACCATCTCCCAAAACCGAAGCACCAGCGATTCCAGGCGACTTCGTAAACTGGTCGCGCAAAGGCTTTATGACGACATCCTCTTCTCCGACAAGCATATCAACCATAACGCCAATCTTCTTTTCCTGCGATCCGACTATAACTATGAAGCAGTAATCGCTGTCCGAGCTGTCCTTTATATTGAAAAGCCGGCTCAGTCTCAAGACCGAAATGACTTCATTACGGACATTCAGAACCTCATAGCTGTCAATCGTATTGATGCTGCTCTTCTTGACGCGCTGGCTCTCAATGACGTTTGCAATCGGTATGGAGTAGGTCTCCTTCCCGACACGCACCAAGAGGCCCTGGATAATCGCAAGCGTAAGGGGAAGCCTGATGCTGAATTTTGATCCCTTATGCCGCTCGCTGGTCACGGTTATGCTACCCTTGAGCTTTGCAACGGAATCCTTGACAACATCAAGTCCGACTCCGCGTCCTGAAACATTAGAGATCTTGTCGCTGGTAGAGAATCCAGCCATAAAAATCAAATTGTATGCTTCCTGATTGGAAAGGACCTTATTGGGGCTTATCAGGCCTTTGCTAACGGCCTTTGCCTTAACCTTCTCCACCTCAATACCCTGACCATCATCGATTATGTCGATGATAATCATATTGCCCTCATTAGAGGCTTTCAAAGTCAGAGTTCCAGTCACGTCCTTACCCTGAGCCACACGTTCCTCAGGAGGCTCGATTCCGTGATCCACGGAATTCCTGACGCAGTGCATTATCGGGTCAAGGAGGTCATCAACGACCGTCTTGTCAAGCTCGGTATCCTCTCCCTCTATGACGAGGTTGACTTTTCTTCCAAGGTCGCGGCACAGGTCGCGGACAACGCGAGGGAAGCGGTTGAATATGGTTCCGATCGGAACCATGCGGATTTTCATGACCCCTTCCTGAAGCTCGCTGGCAATACGCCCCAAGTTCTGTGTGGAGGACCGAAGTTTCGTAGACGTAGCCTTGAAATCGTTCTCAAAGAGGTCAAACCAACCGGCCATGCTGGCATACTCATCGCTCAGCCTCTGGCGGACATCCTTTACGGTCGCACCCTGCTGAACTTCCTCTATCATCTTGGGAAGTTCCTCCAGAAGCTGATGCTGTTTCTCCTTATAACTGGCATTCAAGGACTGGAGCTGCACCTGCAAGTCAGCGGTATGCAAGCCTATCTGGTTGAAAGCGGCCTTAGTGATAACCGTCTCGCTGACAAGGTTCATCAGGTTGTCAACACGGCGGGAGTCAACACGCAGTACGGAGGAAGCAGCTTGGCTGGTCTTATGCGGTGCGCTGGCAGGCGCGGCAGCCTTTGCCGGGGCAGGGGCCGGTGCATTCGCCTGGCCTGACGCGGCCACCGGGGCCGATGCAGCCGCCTGAGCTTTGTCAGGGGCCGGCTTCTCTGCCGGAGCAGCCACAGGGGCCTCCTTCACCTCCGCAACAGGCTGGGTCACGGCAGGAGATGCCGCATGCGGAACCTCGCTGGCAGAAAGTCTGGACGGAGTACCAGCAGAAGTCACTTCCTTTGCATCAGTGGCAAGGGTGACATCATCCAGGAAAGCTATATCCTCCAGTTCCGCCCCGTTCATCGTTGTGGAAATGTAATACACAACCTGCGGGTAGAACGTATCCTCATACAGGGCCTCAAAATCCGGAACCGTCTTGAGGACGGAGCCCCGGTTCTTGAGAGCGGCGAAGACCTGAATGCCACCGACGCTGTTCATGGGATTGGTCTCGTCAAACGTAACGTTGACAGACCAAAGCTTCTCGCCCTCAGGAACAGCTTCCTTCAACTCGTTGAAATCCTCGTCGGACAGCGGCGGGATGGGAGGCATAGCGCCTGCCGCAGGCTCCGGTGCGGCCTGGACGGGCGCAGGCTTTGGAGCCGGTGCCGGCTTGGCATACGCCGCAAGGCTTGCAGGAGGCGTCTTCTTCTTGGCTCCCTTGGCAGGAAGGAATCCCTTTATCTTCTCCACCAGAGGGGACACATCCTCCGAATAGACGGAACCGCCCCGTCTGGTCTCAAGCATGACCTTTATGGTATCTATAGAAGAGAGCAGCACATCGACGATGGCTTCAGTAACCTCGACGGCATTACTCCGGAGCGCATCCAAAAGATCCTCGACGTCATGACAGAAAGTCGCAAGCTCGGTCATTTCCACCGTAGCCGATCCACCTTTCAGTGTGTGGGCAGCACGGAAAATCTCATCAATCGAGTCATGGTTTGAAGGGTCGCTTTCAATGACAAGAATATTGCTTTCAAGGGTCTCAACCTGCTGTTCAGCCTCGGCAAAGAAATCCTGCAGCAATTCCTCATTGTTTGGATCAAGATAATCACTCATACTTATATTTTAATCGGTTACAAATATAAGTCAAGCCTAAAAAAATGAAAAATTATTTTTTTTATGAAATGACAGCTCAGGAATTGCCGGAACCATGTCGCGCAAGGACGGCAATTGCCCGAAGATTCCCAATACTTAAAGAAATAGCTCTTTCATTCCGAAATTCACTAGATATGGAGGAATGCAACGTGAAAAAAATTCTCTGCCATGCCTTGCTGCTGCTCGCAGCCATCACCAGCCTCCAAGCGCTTGATTCCCCTTACTTCACGGGATACGCGGGGTTTCTGGGGAATTTCACCGTCGCTCCAAACGATTACCGAAAGCCTGACAAGGAGGGCGACACATTTGCTGAGCAGATAGGCAAAACATTCGCCGACCCCCAGCTTTTTGCCCAGGGCTACTTCGGCGGTCAGCTCCAGTTCAAGGACTTGCTCATGCTGCACGGCGACTTCTGCGTTGACACCAAGGACATATTAGGGAAAAAAATGCAGGACACCACCGGCCAGTGGAACTCCACGTTCAGGATTCAGGAGACCTCCGCCGTCCTGAAGCTCAGGACATCCTCCGTAAGCCACGACATTGCGGCCTTCTACGGGGAATACGAGCCAATAGGGTCCGACGTGTTCCTGCAAAGGCAATTCGGCATAGACCCAATACGAAGCGACCTGACCTCAAGCTTCACCAGCCTGAACGGAACTTCCATAAACTCAAACTACGGGGGAGGCTTGTCCTATGTGCTGCGCCTTCCCATGCCCATAGCGGCAGGGCTTTACTTATACAAGGACCAGCGCGACAACTATGACAGCGTATATGAAAGCTGGGAAAATCCTAGTACCTACTACAGCTGGCGGGATAACAATTTAGACATCAAAAAAGAGACAAAAAAGAACACAAGCAGGAGGGACGCATACAACGCCGACCTGCGCGTGGCAGGAGCCTTCGAGAACATCACGTTCGACTTCCGGGCCGGTGCCGCCATCACCAGCGACAGCAGAGACGGAAGCCTGGACAGCGGCTTCATGAAGATGGACTACCTGTCCATCAAG
>CAMNGY010000297.1 GCA_946538795.1 uncultured Treponema sp. | reverse complement strand
CCCGGTAGCCCGGGAGGCTCTGCTTCTGGCACAGTTCGTGGAACTTCCTGCTGGTCAGGACGAGCACCTTGCATTCCTCGTTGGCGGTGACGGTCGCGCTCCTCGTGTCGTTGCTGATGAGGGCGGTTTCGCCGAAGAAGATGTTCATGCTTGCATTCAGGTCTGCGAGGGCGATGGAGTCACCCGCAGGGGTGGCACGCGAGATGTGCACGGAGCCGGAGTAGAGGATGTAGAACTCGTCGCCGACGTCACCTTCTTTTATGATGACCTGGCCGGCCTTGAATGTCTTTATTCCGATGCCCTCGTACAGCTGCTCAAGGATCGCCTTGTCCTCCGCCTTCGCCGGGTCAAAGTCCGAGAAGAGCGGAATCTTGATGAGCTTGGGCAGTATGTCCTCAAAGTTCTTCTTTTCCATAGCCGTACCCCCTTAGTTTGCCTTGCCGCGCACGAATATCGCCTTGGAATGCCTGGGAATGACGAAGGCGGAGGCCGGGGCAAGCAGCGGCTCGTTGCTCTTGAGCAGCTTGACCTTCTGCAGGTTGTCGATTATCTTGCTGATGTCCGGGTTCTTCTGCGCCTCGCGCAGGGCCTCCGTCCGCCGGTGGTGGAAGTTGCCGGAGTTCAGCAGGATTCCGATGAGGAGCCCGTGCTGCTCGCGCTTGTCGGCCTCGTACGCCTTGAGCTCGCCGTAGGTCTTCCCTATGAACTCATGGGGGATGTCCCCGATCAGTATGCCGGAGCTCGCGTCGTTGCTGCTTATCAGCGTGCTGATTACGTGGCTGTAGCCCTGGCCGCTCGACGCGGTCGCAAGGAGTGACTGCTCGTAGTCCTGAGTCAGGATTATCTCGTCGCAGTGGGCCAGCTTCAGGTGCTTCTCGAACTTGGGGCTCATCAGCTCGGCGACCACGTAGAGGCCCGGGTTCAGGTTCTCTATCGTCAGGACAGCGAGGACGGTGCGGGAGTCCACCTCAAGCTCCGAGTAGTCCTTGGACTTGTCGGAGATGACGAGGATGCGCTCCGCCTCCTTTATGCAGGCGCGCCTGAGCGTGGACTCGTCCGTGAAGTCGCCCGCCACGTAGCTTATGTCCTTGTAGGAGTCATGGCTCTTGAGCTGCTGCATCTGCTCGGGGGCCTCGTTTATCAGGACGATCATGTCCGTGCTTATGTCGGGGTTCGCCTTGAGGACGGTCTTGAGGATTTTCTCGAATCCCGGCCTCCACCCGCAGATGATAAAATGTCCGTTCATATCCTTCATCGTTTTCAATCCCTTATCTTTTTTTTCCTGAATGTCCACGAACAGGGCCGTGATGTTACCCCGTATGTAGCTGAAGAAGAAGGTGCCGGTAATCAGCAGGGTGATTGCCGCGGCACGTCCCGGAAGCGACTCGCACACGTACTCGAAGTAGCCGGCGAACACGGCGACGCACATGAAATAGAAGGTGTCGAACTTGGTCTCTATTCCGCTCCCCGTCTTGGTCTCGACGTGGTAGACGACCGCCGCCATGCACCCGATCAGGAGGAGGATCGCCAGGTAGGCGTATGTCGAGGGCGTCTTGAGCAGGACCTTCAGCGCGTGCAGGAAGTGCCTCTGCTTTCCGTCTTTCTTTCTGCTCATCTTCTCTCCGCTGCCTCCCGGGCGTTTCCGTTCGCGCAGACCAAGATGGACTTGGAGTTCCTGGGGACGACGTAGGATGCCGCCGGAGTGAGCAGGGGCTCGTTGCGGTGGCCGTCCCCGTTGAGCAGCAGGCCGACCAGAAGCCTGGACTCACCCTGCTTGCCGTAGTAGGACTCCAGGTCCCCGTAGCTCTTGCCCTCGTAGCCCTGCGGGAAGGAGGCGACGACGATCCCCGTGTCGGAGTCGTCGCTGATCAGCGACTTGATGACGTTGCTGTAGCCCTGGCCGCTGGAGGCCGTCGCGAGCAGGCTGTGCTCGTACTCCTGGGTCAGGATTATCTCGTCGCAGTGGGCGAGCCTCAGGTGGTCGGCGAGCTTCTCGTCCAGGAGCTCGGCGGAGATGTAGACCGACGGGTTCAGGTTCTTCATCGTCAGGACGGCAAGGACGGTGCGGGAGTCTATCTCCATCGAGGAGGACTTGCCCGTGCCCGGGTCCGCTATGACGAGGACGCGGCCCGCCGTGTCGATGTGGGCGCGCTTGAGGGTCTCCGCATCGGAGAAGTCACCGGCGACATACTTGACGCCGCGGAAGCGGGAATCCTCCTTGAGCTGCTCCACCTGCTGGGAGGGGGCGTTGTTCACCAGGATGATCATGTCGGGGGTGATGTCCGGGTTGGACCGCATCACCGTCTCCAGGAGCTGCTCAAAGCCGCTCCTCCAGCCGCAAAGCAAAAAATGTCCTTTCATACGCCTTATCTTCTTTAATCCTTTGTTGTTCTTTGACTGAATGTCCATGATTGCCGAGGTAATCTTTCCGATTATGACAGCCCAGAATGCCATTCCCAAAAGCAGCAGCACCAGCGAGGCGAGGCGGCCCGGCACCGACTTGACGTAGAAGTCGTAGTAGGCCGCGACCACAGCGACGATCGTGTGCCACACCGCGTCGAACATGCCCGTTATGCCGGAGTCCGTCTTGGTCTCCGTCTTGTAGACCACGTAGGTGGACAGCACCAGCATCCCGATGATCAGGATCATCAGGTAGGTGAAGGGGTTCCTCAGCCCGCGCTTCAGGCTCTTGAGCAGCCTTCTCATCTTCTTCCTAAACTTACCGTTCATCTTTCAGCTCCCTTACCCTGCAGGCATTTCGCTTATGCGCCAGACTTGTCCCTGGCAGAGTCAACATATTTTTTCAGCTGGCCCGAGGATGTCTTTATGTCCGTTATGACGGAAGGCCCGGCAATGCAGCCGCCCTCGCATGACATAACCTCTATAAGGTTGGGACAGTCCGGCGGAGTGGGGATTTTACCAGAATTTATGAAGCCATACCGCTTCAACGCATTCATTCCCTGCTTGTTCAGCCCGTTTATCCTGCCCTCACGCAGGACGGACGGGTCCTTGAGCCTTGCTTTCACGGCCTCCAGGACGCCTCCGCTCTGGGCAAAGTTGCGTCCCCAGCTGCTGGCCGCCTCAACGCATGCGCCTTCCTGAATGACGGGCTCATCCATACCGAGCATGTCTATGTCTTTGGCCTCCAGGAAGGCGGAAAGCTCCTCCACCGAAAGCACGTAATCCACGGCGTCATCGTCAAAAGCCTCGCGCCGTTTGGCAATGCAGGGGCCTATGAACACCGTCACGCAGTCCTTGTCATCCTCCCGGGCAAGCTCCGCCGCATAGTGCATGGGACTCCGGGTCTGAGAAACGCAGTCCTTAAGCTCCGGGACGTGGATGCGCACAGCCCTGACGTATGCCGAGCAGCAGGAGGTCGTCATCATCTTGTCGCCACGGGCCATCCGCTCCTCGAATTCCTGAGCCTCCTTCCGGGCGCAGATGTCCGCCCCCCGCGCGACCTCGTACACCCGGTCAAAGCCAAGGGCCAGGATGGCCTGCTCCAGCTGCCCCGCGCCAGCCTTGAACTGGCT
>CAMNGY010000296.1 GCA_946538795.1 uncultured Treponema sp. | reverse complement strand
CTCCTCATAAAGAAGGAAGTCTCCGACGGCATCATCGCCCCCGGCTACGATGCGGACGCACTTGAGATCCTCAAGGCCAAGAAGAAAGGCGGCTACTGCATCATCCAGGTGGACAAGGACTATGTTCCGCCGGAAATCGAGCGCAAGCAGGTCTTCGGCGTGAGCTTCGAGCAGGGGCACAACTTCATCAAGCTGGACGCGGACTGCCTCAAGAACATAGTCACCAAGAACAAGGACCTGTCCAAGGAAGAGATTGACAATCTCCTCGTCTCGCTGATCATCCTGAAATACACCCAGTCCAACTCCGTCTGCTACGTCAAGGACGGGCAGGCCATCGGAATAGGCGCGGGACAGCAGAGCCGCATCCACTGCACCCGCCTGGCCGGGGACAAGGCCGACAAGTGGTGGCTGCGCCAGAGCCCACGCGTGCTTGAGCTTCCATTCGTGGACGGAATCAAGAGGCCCGACCGCGACAACACGATTGACGTGTACACCAGCGACGACGCGGACGACGTGCTGCGCGACGGCGAGTGGCAGAAGTTCTTCAAGACCAGGCCCGCACCCTTCACGCGCGAGGAAAGGCTTGAGTGGATCAAGCAGAACACGGACGTCGCGGTGGGAAGCGACGCCTTCTTCCCCTTCGGCGACAACATAGAACGGGCACACCGGAGCGGGGCGCGGGTCATCGCGCAGCCGGGAGGTTCCGTCCGCGATGACGACGTAATAGCCGCCTGCGACAAATACGGCATCACGATGGCATTCACCGGGATACGGCTGTTCCATCACTAAAGTCAACGGCAAAGCCACAGACTTTAGTAACGGGCTTTAGGACGCGCTGCGACCTAAAGCTCGCGGATTTTTTGCCTTGGCAAGGCCGTTAGCTTTAGTAACGGACTTCAGGACGCGCTGCGACCTAAAGCTCGCGGCCGTTTCAGCATCAACTGACAATAATTTCTATGTACAACTATATTTTCTTCGACTTCGACGGCACGCTCTTTGACACCTCGGAGGGCGTATTCAAGTCATTCGACCGCGTGGCCGAGCACTACCACATCGAGCTTGCCGACAAGAGCATCTACAACACGATGATAGGCCCGCCCCTGCGCGAGAGCTTTACCAGAGTATTCCATTTCAAGGAAGAGGAGCTTGCCCCCGCAATGGCAGTTTACCGCGACTACTACCAGAAGCAGGGGATGTTCGAAGTCCGCGCATACGACGGCATCACCGACTGCATCAAGGCCCTCCGTGCGGCAGGAAAGAAAGTCTACGTCGCGACGAGCAAGCCCGAGGTCTACGCCAGGCAGATTCTGGAAAAGCAGGGAATGTTGGAGCTGTTCGACTTTGTCGGCGGCAGCGACCTTGCCGAGAAAGACCGGGTGAACAAGGTTGACATAATCAACTACGTGCTTGAAAGCGAAGGGCTGTCAGATCGTAAGGCCGAGTGCGTCATGGTCGGCGACACCCACTTTGACATGGACGGGGCCGCAAAAGCAGGGCTTGACACCATCGGCGTGCTCTACGGCTTCGGCAGCCGCGAGAGCCTGGAGCAGTCCGGAGCAAAGGTCATCGTCCAGACTCCCGCAGATGTCGCGCAGGTCATACTGGAGGGGAACTGAGCCATGGCCTTTGTTGCAGCGCTCTGCACCCAGTGCGGCGGAAAAATCAACGTTGATGACTCCAAAGACACAGGAATCTGCCCCTACTGCGGGACGACATTCGTCACTGAGAAAGTCATCAACCAGTATGTCATAAACATACAGGACGGAGTTGACACGAACAACCTGTACATACTGGCACGGCGGGCTGCCGCGACAGACAATGCTGTCGACGCGGTGAAATATTATGAGATGCTGAAAATGAGGAACCCGAACGACTGGGAAGCGACATTCTACAGCGCATGGTTCAAGCGTGATGAATCCCTGATACCAAGCATCTCTGTCGCCTTGGATTTGCTTGATTCATCCTCTGACGGCAGTAAGAAAGAGCATTATGCAGAAATAGAAGACAAAGTTACAAGCGGATTGGACGGGAATGAACTGGCGGAACTGTCAATCCGACTGCTTGACAAAAACAAACTGGAGCAGTCCGAATTTTTGATGCGGGTTTTGAACGCACAGCTCGCCAAAACTTCGGACGAAACATATACCTCCTTGTTTGATACGCTCCAAAAGGCTGTCGAAAAGAAAGACCCCGCGTACAAGGAATTCATCGAGAGGGCACTCGTCCCCTTAGTGAATCACTGTGCCCCAGAAAGCAAAAGCATAGTAGAAAACGTGATATATTCATGCGATTTCATTGACCAGAACAAATGGATTGACATATTGCACGGACATATTGCCGAGGAAAACAGCAAGTCAGATTCATCGGGTTGCCTCTCAACCCTTGTTTGGCTGCTGCCGGTCATTTTGGTGCTATTCTTATTCATAGCGGCAACCGCTATAGGCATCCCCAGCCTGGCCTTTATTATAGGCATTCCAGTGATACTGATTTATTTTGTAATCGTAAAAATCATCAAATCTCTGTTACATTAAGGCTTCAACAGCAAGCCCTAAGGCAAGCAGGGCCGTGCCGGATTTCCAATGCACGGTCCCCGTTTGCCTCCCATTTACGCGAACTGGGCCTGCCTGAGCGCGTAATAGGCTCCCTTCTGTGCCATCAGCTCGGCTGGGCTGCCGCTTTCTACGATACCCCCCTTGTCGATGACAAAAATGCGGTCCGCGTTCTGAATCGTGGAGAGCCGGTGCGCTATGACGAAGCTCGTACGGCCTTTCAGCATGCTCGCGATTCCAGCCTGAACCAAAAGCTCCGTCTTGGTGTCAATGCTGCTAGTCGCCTCGTCCAGAATCAGGATGCGGGGGTCGGACAGCATCGTGCGGGCAAACGCGACCAGCTGCCGCTGCCCGCCTGAAAGCTCCCCTCCGCGTGCCGTCAGCTTGGTGTCGTAGCCGTCCGGCAGCCCGCGTATGAAGTCATCCGCATGGACCGCCCGGCTTGCCGCCAGCATCTCCTCTTCCGTCGCGTCGAGCTTGCCGTAGAGGATGTTCTCGCGGATCGTGCCGCTGAAGATGTAGTTGTCCTGCGTCATGATCCCCATCTGCGTGCGCAGGCTCTCAAGCTTCACGTCGCGGATGTCCTTGCCGTCTATCATGATGGCCCCGCCCCGTATGTCGTAGAAGCGGCTCACCAGGTTGACGACCGTTGACTTGCCCGCCCCGGTGGGGCCGACCAGGGCGATCGTCTCACCCTGCGCGACGGAGAAGCTCACGTCCTTGAGCACGTCCACGCCGTCCTTGTAGCCGAAGCTCACGTTCCTGAATTCGACCTTGCCTTGAATCGGCGGCAGAAGCCCGGCTCCCGCCTTGTCCGTGACCTGCGCCTCCGTGTCGATTATCTCGAAGATCCGCTCCGCACCGCTCGCCGCGTTGACGAACTGATTGTAGAAGTTGCTCAGGTTCATGATCGGCTGCCAGAACATGCCGACGTAAGTTCCGAACGCGATGTAGGTTCCGATGGAAACGCCCTCGACTCCGAGCAGCTG
>CAMNGY010000295.1 GCA_946538795.1 uncultured Treponema sp. | reverse complement strand
AGCTTCCGGCGATGCCGGCAAGACGGGGGCTGACTGGCTTGCCGCGACGAGCCTTGAGGACCTGGAGGGAATTTGGGAAAGCGCGAGCGGGGCGCTGTACGAGTACCCTTTTAAGGCTGACGGCAGGAAGTACATGCGCCTGGCCTGGAAGGAAGTGGACGACACCGAGCTGTGGAGGGACTTTGCCGGGAAGAGCGGTATGGACATGCAGACCCTCTGGCAGCTGCGCTTCTCGTATCTGTCCGAAATATATGGGCAAAGGTTGCCTGATTCTGATGAGAACGGGACGCAGTACGGAATAAAGCTGTCCCCGAGGGGCGGCAGGATTTATTCCCGTACCGAGATGCTGATAAGTGAGCGCCTGCTGCTTGTGAACCTGGGCTTTTTCCGCCTTTCCCCCGAGAAGGACCGGTTCATAGAAAAAGGCTCGCTGCGCCTTGCCTCAGATAAATTCAGCGATCTTTCCAAAGGCGGCGGAGTATATGACAAGAAAAAAGTCTACGGAAACAAGAACGGAGGCGAATGATGTCTGGCCTTTCACGAAAGTTGCCTGGCGGGCTTGCCCGTCTGCTGTCAATCCTGCTTGTCTTTTTCGTTCCTCTGTCTGCGTCCGTGGCCGAACCGCTGGGCCTTGTGCTGGCAGGAGGGGGCGGCAAGGGGGCCTACCAGGTGGGCGTTTGGAAGGCCCTGTCGGAGTATGGGCTTGCTCAGCGGGTGACGGTCATTTCGGGTACGAGCGTAGGCGCGCTGAACGGAGTCCTTTTCTCATGCGTAAGCCCTGCGGAAGCGGAGCGTATCTGGCTGGAGGAGGTGCCCGGACGGCTGACCCGCGACGCGCTCATTTCCCAGGGAGGACTGCAGGAAGTCATAGACATGGTCCCTGTCCAAAAAGTCCTGGACAGCTGGCCCCGCGTCTGCGCTACCACTGTCCGCAGGAGATGGATTGTCGGGACTATAATAAACTATGTGCTGTCGTCTGTTGGCAGCGAGGCGACCCGCATCTGGCTCAATGATGAGGCCGATGCGCACTGGGTTTCGCAGGGGCTTCTGGCTTCGGCCGCTTTTCCCGGAATTTGTCCTGCGGTAAGGCTCAAGGACGGGGAAGAATACGTGGACGGAGGCTGGGAGGCGGTAGGCGGGGACAACGTGCCCATCGATCCGCTGGTGGAGGCTCATTCGGAAATCGGGAATATCTTCCTTGTTTACTGTGACGAGCAGCCTGCCCGCAGGGTCAAGGTGAAGGATTACGACTGGCTCAAGGTCACGGAGCTTATTCCGTCCATAGACACGGCGGGCCTCTTTGACGGCACCACGAATTTTTCCCGCAACCGCATCCGCCTTCTTATAGATACCGGTTATGAGGACACCGTTGCTGTCCTGAAGAAAAGGGGACTGCACCCTGTTTCGTCATATTGGTTCGAATAGGGATCCATGAAGACCGGGCCGTGCTTGCGCAGGCATCAGCCTGCATGACTCTGAAAACACCCGGATTCCGATAGGTACGAAAAAGCCCCGGCTTCCTTACGGGAAAACCGGGGCCTTTTTGTCCAGGAGGAGCGGCCTTTTTAGGTTGCCCTTCCGCCGTTCAATTAGTACATTCCGCCCATGTCAGGGTTCGGGGCAGCCGGAGGAGCCGGCGGCTCGGGGATGTCCGTGATGGCGCACTCGGTCGTCAGGAGCATTCCGGCGACGGAGGCGGCGTTCTGCAGGGCGCAGCGCGTCACCTTGGCCGGGTCGATGATTCCCGCATCCATCATGTTGACCCACTCACCCTTGGCAGCATCGAATCCGATGCCGGCCTTCTCGGTCTTTGCCTTGTCGGCAATGACGGAACCGTCAAGACCGGCGTTTTCGGCAATCTGGCGGACGGGCTCCTCAAGGGCACGCTTGACGATCTTGAAGCCGACCTTCTCGTCACCGACGAGTCCGGCGGTGTTCTCGTCCAGCACCTTGCTGGCGGCGATGAGGGCGATTCCGCCTCCTGAGACGATTCCTTCCTCAAGGGCGGCGCGGGTAGCGGCGAGGGTGTCCTCGACGCGGAACTTCTTCTCCTTCATCTCGGTCTCGGTGATGGCACCGACGTTGATGACGGCGACTCCGCCGGCCAGCTTGGCAAGGCGCTCCTGCAGCTTCTCCTTGTCGTAGTCGGAAGTGGACTTCTCAATCTGCTTCTTGATTTCGGCGACGCGGTCGGCGATGGCCTTCTTGTCTCCGGCACCGTCAACGATCGTCGTGTTGTCCTTGTCAATCTTGACGGACTTGGCCTGTCCGAGGTCGGCGATCTCGGCGTTCTCCAGCTTGAGGCCCAGGTCCTCGGTGATGACCTTTCCGCCCGTCAGGATGGCGATGTCCTGCAGCATCTCCTTGCGCCTGTCGCCGAAGCCCGGGGCCTTGACGGCGCAGCACTTGAGCGTGCCGCGGATGGAGTTGACGACGAGCGTCGCAAGGGCCTCTCCGTCCATATCCTCGCAGATGATGACGAGGGGCTTGCCGGTCTGGGCAACTTTCTCCAGCAGGGGAAGGATATCCTTCATCGTGGAAATCTTCTTGTCGTAGATGAGCACGTAGGCATCGGAGTAGTTGCACTCCATCCTCTCGCGGTCGGTGACGAAGTAGGAGTTGATGAAGCCACGGTCAAACTGCATTCCCTCGACGGTCTTGACGGTGGTGTCCATGTTCTTGGACTCCTCGACGGTGATGACTCCGTCCTTTCCGACCTTCTCAATCGCGTCGGCGAGGATCTTACCGATTTCGGGGTCGTTGTTGGCGGAGATCGTCGCGACGTGGGTGATGTCCTCGTTGCCCTTGACGGCGCGGCTGTTCTTCTTTACCTCGGCGATGGCGATGGCGGCGGCCTTGTCGATTCCGCGCTTGATCTCAATCGGGGTCATGCCGGCAGAAACTGCCTTGAGTCCCTCGCGGACGATGGCGTAAGCGAGGACCGTGGCGGTCGTGGTTCCGTCTCCGGCAACGTCGTTGGTCTTGGAGGCGACTTCCTTGACGAGCTGGGCGCCCATGTTCTCATAGGGATCCTTGAGCTCGATGTCCTTGGCGACCGTGACTCCGTCCTTTGTGATGGTCGGTGCTCCGTATTTCTTGTCCAGCATGACATTGCGGCCGCAGGGACCGAGCGTCACCTTGACGGCGCGGGCAATCTGCTCGACGCCGCTCAACATCTTCTTGCGCGCTTCCTCATTGTAAATCAACTGTTTAGCCATAATCTTTGTTTGACTCCTCTATTATCATAAGCCTCGCGGGACACGCTGCTCGGCCCGCCCCGCTTCGGCAAGTTTACTTATTGTCAAAATAGTGAAAATACTACAATTCGGCAAATTTTTTTTGCGGTGAGAGCGGACAGCCTGTGCAGCCCCCGTACGAGATGGGCAGCAGGGACAGGTGAGGCAGCTGGTGCGACAACGCAACCGAGCCGCCGGGAACCGGCAAGCAGTTTACAGGCTTTTGATTTCGTCTACGGACTGTTACTGGCGGGAGGCCGGATATTCTACCTCCGGGAGGGGAAGGCCTGTATACCGGGCTATCTTTTACAGAGG
>CAMNGY010000294.1 GCA_946538795.1 uncultured Treponema sp. | reverse complement strand
TCGAGCTTATCCTCAAGACTATCACCGACCCCAAGATCGGTGTCATTTCCGATATGTCCGTCATCAAGTCCGTGGGACACCGCGTCCTGCACGGCGGCGACAAGTTCACCAAGTCCGTCGTCATCACCCCGGAGGTCCTGGAGACCTTCCGCTCGGTGCAGGACCTGGGCCCCCTCCACAACCCCGCGAACATCATGGGAATCGAGGCCGCGCAGAAGGTCATGCCCGGCGTTCCCCAGTGCGCCATCATGGACACGGCCTGGCACCAGACCATGCACGAGCACAACTTCATGTACGCCATCCCGCAGGAATGGTACACCAAGTATTCCGCCCGCCGCTACGGCTTCCACGGGACTTCCTTCCTTTATACCGCCAAGCGCGCGTCCGTCCTGCTTCACAAGAAGCCGTCCGAGACAAACGTCATCATCTGCCACGTCGGCAACGGCGCGTCCGTCTGTGCCGTCAAGGACGGCAAGTGCTACGACACCTCCATGGGAATCACCCCGCTTGAGGGCCTGGTCATGGGAACCCGTTGCGGCGACCTGGACCCCGCGCTTCCTTTCTACATCATGCGCAAGACCGGCATGAGTGCGGAGGAGATGGACAAGACCCTGAACAAGAAGTGCGGCCTGCTCGGAATCACCGGAGGCCGCTTCTCCGATGACCGCGACGTGGAGGAGGCCGCCAGCAAGGGTGACAAGCAGGCCCTGCTCGCGATCGACATGTACTGCGCCAGGCTCAAGAAGTACGTCGGAGCCTTCATGGCCGAGCTTGGCCGCGTGGATGCCATCGTCTTCACTGCGGGCGTGGGCGAGCGGTCCCCGATCACGAGGGCCGGGACCCTGCGCGGTCTTGAGCACATGGGAATCAAGATTGACCTGCAGAAGAACGAGTACAGCTTCACGGGCAACGCTGAGACCTGCATCTCAGCCCCGGACAGCCAGGTGAAGGTCTTCGTCATCCCGACCGACGAGGAGCTGGTCATGACCGAGGACGCATACGCCCTGATGAAGGGAACTTATGACGTTCATACGAACTTCACCTACAGCTTCCAGGATCCCGCCTACGTCAACAAGGCGCGTGAGGAGGGACTCAAGAAGGACCTGAAGAAGCTGCCCCACCTGGCTGAGGTCATCGTCAGGCCGTAAGCGGCAGATGGGGAGCCGCAGGCTTCCGTTTCGTATGACAGAAGGCCCCTGCCCGCATTGCGGACGGTGGCTTTTTGTTTGTGTCGTCGTCAGTTTTATGCGGCCGGAGTCTCGGGGCGTTGTGACGGAACGGAGGAAGCTTACTGCGGCCGGGGCGGGCGGTCACCGGGCCGTCCCGATCTGGATTTCCCCGCCCCAGGGGATGCTGAAAGATGCGCAGAGGTCGCGGTATTCCTCCTCGTCCTCCGGCGTGCGCAGCTGGGTTACGAAAAAGCTCTTGTCGTCGGGAAGGTCGGCCCGGTAGGGAAGGGGTGGGCGGCCGTCCTGCTGTGCCGCCGCTTCTTTTTCTTCCCAAACTTTGAGTGCCTGCTTGGACACGCCGTCCCTGCTGTCCACGACCTGCATTCCTTCGCCGGCTTCGGCGGCTATGTATGATGCGACGTGGGTGAAGTGGGTGCAGCCCAGGATTATGGTGTCACAGCCTTCTTTCAGAAAATAGGATACGGCGGGCCGTACTGCCGCCAGCTTTTCCGCTTCGCTTGCGGTGAAAAGGGAATGTTCTATGAATGAGATCAGGTCCGGGTCGCCCCTCTTGAAAATCTCGCAGTCTGAGGCGAACTTCTGTATGAGGTTCTCGCAGTAGGGGTGGCGGACTGTCGCGTTGGTGGCAAGGAGTCCTATCCTTTTGTTTATGGACCTGCGTGCGGCAAGGCGGATGGCCGGTACCGTGCCTACAATTGGTATGTCGGGAAAACGGCTCCGCAGCTCCGCAAGTGATGTGACGCTTATAGTGTTGCACGCTATGACGAGGGTTTCGGGCGACCAGCGGCGCACTATCTCCGACAGGGAGGCGGACGCGCTTTCGGTCACCTCGTCGGCGGTCTTCTCGCCGTACGGGAAATGCGCGGTGTCGCCTACATACACGCAGCGTGCGGCAGGCATCTTGCGCTTCAGTTCGACCATGTAGGGTATGCCCCCGGTTCCGCTGTCCAGGAATGCGAAGTCAACTCCGCGTGAAGCTTGTTCTTCCATAATAGTAATATTGCCTTCCAATCTATTTGTCCTTGCCCCAGTTATGGTAGAACTTGTACATGAATACCCTCTGCATCAGTGAGCATCCTGCCGTCCCTATAGCCTTGGGCAGCCGGCCGGCGAGGAAGTGCTGCAGCCAGTAGTGCTTTTCCCAGGCGTAGCTCTTCTGTTCTCTGTCCTTCCAGGGGCTTGCGTAATAGTATGAGTCGTAGGGGGATTTCCAGGGGTGGTTGCTGTTTGCGTACCAGGGCCTGATGAGGGAGTTGCCTGAGAAATGGGCTATGGCGACGTTCATCTTGGCTTCGGTGAACTCGTCCGCATGTTTCCTGAAGTAATCCTGCTTGTACACGCTGGCCAGCTGCTTCGCGTCAAACAGGAAGAAAGGCGACTGGAAGTTGTAACGGAAGTCCAGCTCCGCAATCTCGTCCCGGAGCGACATGTTTATGAGGTCCTGGTCGGGCAGGGGGTAGGTCCCGTATCCGGCGGCCACTCCTTCCAGCAGGAGCCTGCCCGCATCCTTCCGCCGCCACTCGTCCAGGTCCAGCAGCATGAACCCGGCGTTGTGGTAGCGCTCCACGCTGACGGGCAGGATGTCCAGGTATTCCCGCGAGATGCAGTCGTGTACCATGCCCAGGCACTTGCCCTGCAAATCTGCCGAGAGCAGGGGGGCCAGGCTTGCTCCTACCAGTGTGTCGCAGTCGATGTAAAGGAGCCTTCCCGAAAGTTCCGGCAGGAGCTCGGAAAGGAATACCCGGGCGAAGGTCGTGTTGCCGCCGGGGACGCAGCCGTAGCTCTTGAACTTGTCGCTGACTTCCGCGAGCAGGGTCTCCGCGCTGATAAAGCTGATTTTCCTGCCCGCCCCGTAGGATGCGGCGAGCGTCTTAAGCGTTTCCCGGCTCCCCGGGCTGATGCCGTCGTCCAGCACGTATATGCGTATTGCCCCGGCATTCCGGTTTTTGTCCAGGAGCGACATCAGGGACACTCCCATCACCGGGACATAGTTCTCATCGGAGGCGTAGACGACCTGAAGGGAAACGGACGAACTGTCTGAGTCCATTGGCCAAGTTTATCACAGAAGCCGGCCCCTGGCAACCGGCCCGGAGCCGGAGCCGCGGGCCAGCCTGCGGTATTTCCTTTCCGCCGTGACAGCTGGGCGGCCCCCGTCAGAGCAAGAGGTGCACGCCCGCTAGATGCATTTCGCCTCCGCATAAGGCGCCCCCGTCGCAGTCCCCCCTTCCGCGCCGAGGTGGAGGGCGAGAGGAAGTCCCTCAGTTCCGGGTCGTTCTCCTGCTCGTAAGCCGAAGCACGGGCTGTTACTGGCGGGAGGCCAGATTTTCTACCTCCGGGAGGGAAAGGCCTGTATACCGGGCTATCTTTTACAGAGG
>CAMNGY010000293.1 GCA_946538795.1 uncultured Treponema sp. | reverse complement strand
CGGAGGAACCCCGCGCGCAGCGGTTCTCTTTCACGTCGGCAACGACAGCTACTTTGAGGAGCTCTTCTTTCCCATGCTCTATCTGGCGCAGGGCGGCTTTGACGTCTACCTCTTCGAGGGGCCGGGGCAGGGCGGTGTCCTCCGTGTGCAGGGCATGAAGTTCACGCACGAATGGGAGAAACCCGTGTCCGCCATACTTGACCACTTCAAGCTTGAGGACGTTGCGATCATCGGGGCCTCGCTCGGAGGCTACCTTGCCCCCCGCGCGGCGGCATTCGAGAAACGGATAAGCCGCGTCATCGCGTGGTCGATTTTCCCCGACTTCTTCCACGTCGTCCTTTCCGATCATCCGGGGAACGTCGCGTCCGTCATCGAGAAAATCCTTTCCTCGCCCTTCCGCGGCATCATGAACGGCTTCTACAAGAAGATGATGAAGCAGGACGAGCTGGTGCGCTGGAACCTCCTGCACGGCATGTACGCCTACGACGCGAAGACCCCCATGCAGTACATCGAGCGGATACGGAAATTCACCCTGCACGGCATAGCCGACAGGATTACGCAGGACGTCCTCGTCCTGGGGGCACGGGAGGACCACTTCATCAACCCCCGTCTCTTCCACGAGGAGTACGACCTGCTTTCCAACGCCCGCTCGCTCACCCTGCGGCTGTTCAGCGAGCAGGACAACGCGGGCGGCCACTGCAACGTGGGGAACTCCAAGAAAGTGCTGGACGCGATGATTTCATGGCTCCGGTGCTGAGTTCGGCTTTCACCTCGGGCGCGGCTCACGGGGATGGCCGTGAGTGATTATGCATTGCACCGCAATCCATTTTCCACATTGAAGAAATGAGCAGGCACTCCTTCGGCGGCTGGCTCTTCGCGACCCTCCTTCCCAAGATGAATGACCCCTGGGCACGCTTCGAGTGCTAGCAGGAGCCTGATGACGGGCAGGACCCTCATGCTTCTGCCCGGACCTGCTGTGACAGGCAGACCAACTTCCTGTCAACAGCAGTGCGGTTCCCTACGCATAGCGAACGCAGCATTCAAAGACACAGCGGTCACTTTCCTTTATATGAACATAGGTCTTTCCCTGTGTCACGGCATCATCGCGCCTGAAAACTTTGAGTAGCTGCCTTTCACGGCTTTCCCCGGTGTAATGAACTTCCAGATCCGTAATTTCATGTGACTGCAGAAAATCATCATCAAAAACACAAAGGGCAAGCCTGATGTATTCGATGTTGTTCATGTGGCGGGACATATCAATATGGCAGGATCGGATAATCTGCTCGAAAACGAATTCATCTTCCGTAAAATCGGAAGGAAAGCGTTCAAACGGCTCATTAAAAACCGGCGCCGGAAAGTTTTCCTTCGGATAGGGAAGTTCAGTCAGCTTCTGAGGCCGGTGATTCTCAAGGCTCAGGACACAGGCTTCCTGATTGGCAACGAGAAGCCTGCAGCCGTTTCCATCAAGGATTTCTGTGTTGACATGAGTTCTCAGCCCCGCATTGTCAATCGGAAACGTCTTTGCCGTGACTATCTCGCGCCAGTCCGGCCGGCGCAGGAAATGCACCTTTGTTTTCGTAAAAACCCAGAAATCATTGAATTTTTCACGGTAGATAACGCCGTCGCAGCCCATGGCATTAAAACATTCCGTAAGATTGTCCTGCACCAGAAGCACGGACTGGGCAACCCCCATCCGCACCGAGGAGTCTATGAACGCAGAGGAAACTTCGCGTCCGCTCGTAAAAGTAAGATTCTCAAATGTCGTCATGGGGCTTATTGTACCCCAAAATACGATTCTCTGCCAGATGCCTGCCCCTCAGCCTTCGTGCAGTGGCTGCGGCTGATGTGCTATAATTTTCCGTTCGCCTATTTCACGCAGCTGTTCTTCATCCAGCCCTTTGTCCGCAGCGTTTTCAGGCTGATTTTCAGCCGAGACCGTCCTGCATAAAATGCAATACCTGCGCTTGATTGTTTTCACGAAAACATGACAAAATCTATGTGCAGCGAAAGCTGCCACGGGAGCGCTTCAGCTGGTATTTTCGCAGAAACCCGAACTGGGATGATACTGCCGAGCAGGAAGACGGCACTCTTGTTGTTCACGTCAGAAAGCAGTATAACGATAATTCCGATGTTGCCGAATACTTCAAGTAAACGCCTACGGCCGCCCGAAATGACTCGGACGGCCGCGCGGGGCAGACTTCTGAAACTGCGGTAAGGACTTACCTCAGCTTGGTATAGCCGTAGACGGCGGTATCGCCCAGCTCCTCCTCAATCCTGATGAGCTGGTTGTACTTGGCCATGCGGTCGGTGCGGCTCATGGATCCGGTCTTGATCTGACCGCTGTTCGTCGCGACCGCAATGTCGGCAATCGTCGTGTCCTCGGTCTCGCCGGACCGGTGGCTCGTGACCGTCGTGTAGCCGTGGCGGTGGGCCATCTCGATTGCCTCAAGCGTCTCGGTGAGCGAGCCGATCTGGTTGACCTTGATGAGGATTGCGTTGCCCGCCCCCATCTTGATTCCCTTCTCCAGGAACTTCACGTTCGTCACGAAGAGGTCATCGCCGACAAGCTGGCAGCGTCCGCCGATGCGGGCCGTCAGTTTCTTCCAGCCTTCCCAGTCGTTCTCGTCAAGCCCGTCCTCAATCGAATCAATCGGGTATTTCGTGATAAGCTCCTCAAGGTAGGCGATCTGCTCGTCATCGGAGAGGCACTTGCCGTTGGGGTCCTTCTTGGTTCCGTTGGAAAGCTGCTTGTAGTCGTAGAAGAACTTGCCGTCCTTTTCCACGCTGAATTCGCTCGCCGCGCAGTCCATCGCGATTTTCACGTCGTCGCCCGGCTTGTAGCCTGCATCCTTGATGGCCTGAACAATAGAGTCGAGCGCATCGTTGATTCCGTCGAACTTGGGGGCGAATCCTCCCTCGTCACCGACAGCGGTGGAAAGCCCCCTGCCCTTGAGCAGCTTCGCGAGCGCATGGAAAACCTCGGCCCCCATGCGGATGGCCTCTTTCTCGGATTTCGCGCCGACAGGACGGATCATGAATTCCTGGAAGGCTATGGGAGCGTCCGAATGCGCGCCGCCGTTGATGATGTTCATCATCGGGACGGGAAGGACATGGGCGTTCGCCCCGCCAATGTAGCGGTAGAGCGGGATGTTCAGTGCCTTCGCCGCGGCCTGCGCGGTCGCAAGGGAAACGCCGAGTATCGCGTTCGCGCCGAGCTTGCTCTTGGTCGGGGTCCCGTCAAGGGCGAGCATCTTCAGGTCAATCGCCCGCTGCTCGAATACGTTCGCACCCTTGAGGGCCGGGGCGATGACCTTGTTCACGTTCTCCACGGCCTTCAGCACGCCCTTGCCGCCATAGCGGGATTTGTCCCCGTCCCGCAGCTCCAGCGCCTCGTTCTCGCCCGTACTGGCTCCCGACGGAACCGCCGCGCGGCCAAGCACGCCGTTCTCAAGGATTACATCGACCTCGACGGTCGGGTTCCCGCGCGAGTCGATTATCTCGCGCCCGACAACGTCCGCAATCTTTACCGAATTAAGCATCTGAAAACCTCCAGTGAATACATATCTTACAAAATATCAAAAATCCCCG
>CAMNGY010000292.1 GCA_946538795.1 uncultured Treponema sp. | reverse complement strand
CAGGTTACTGCTATATAGTTATATCATGGCTAGAGTTTTGCGGTTGATGTTCCTGCTGTGCCTTTTGTGCCAGTCGGTTTTTTCAGAGGAGGTGTCGGGGCTTCCCTATTGGAATTCGACAATCTCCTCGACGGAATTCATTTATGAGACGAAGGGAGACGAGTATGAGACAACCCGGATGAGGGTGTGCTGCATCGCCAAGTCCAAGATATATGATCCCTACCTGCCGAATGTGTTCGCTGGCCAAAAGATAAAGCTCCGCGACAAGGAAGCAGATGTCATCGCCAAGCTGGATTCCCTCCCTCATCTGATACGGGCTGCCGATCCAGTGCGCTGGACCCAGGATTTTGTAAGCCCTGACGAAGTGAAAATCAAATGCCGTCATTATTCGCTCCACAGCTACATCCTCAAGAACAATCCAAAAAACTGCATCTTCCTGTATTTCTCAAACGATGAAGATGGCATTGAGCGCTTCTGCCTCGTAAGCCGGGAAATCCCCTTTACGGCCGGGGAGGAATTCTTCCTTTACCCCAATGTATATCCGGGGGATATGGGCTTTAACTATCGATGGTACGTGAATGACTGGAAGAAAGAAATTTCGGCTTGGAACTCCCTGTCGGAATACGAGCAGTATTTTTGCATGCTGTCCCTGCCATTGATTTCTGGCAATCTGCTGGATGTGTTCTCCGTGAACCCCGAGCCCGTGCAGGATCTCTTCGCGGATATGAGTGAGTCGCAGCGCATCCTTGAAAGGGACTGGCATTGCCATTCAAAGGAAGATTTCATCAGGATGATCGGTGACTTAAAAAGTCGCAAAGGTTTCATCGCACCTTGGTACGAGTGGCTTTGCAAGCTTGTGGACTACTATCCCGGGAAAACTGCGGAAGAAATTTCTGCGCTGGAATGTCTTGAACTGGATGACACCGCAAGCCTTTTCTATGTCATGCAGATGAAAAAAAAGCTTGAGGAATACGGTTTGCTTGCATGGGAAAATAGTAGGGTGCTTGCAGGATTGAGATGGAGCATCGGTGCCGGCTGGCTGACTGAGCAGGAGGCCATGCAGTATGCCCGCCCTTTGATTGACGAGCTTTTGGACTGCTACGACTCCTGGGATGACTTCCTTGCCCATTATGCAATCGGGAGGGGGCTTGATATTCTTTTGAAGTGCTATGATATATTCGCAAACCAATATTATGTGTTTGTTGAGACCCTCAAGTACACCCGCGATTATGAAAGCATGGACAAAACCCACCAGCTGTCCTTTCATGGAATCAAGTTCCCCGCCAAAAAGCAGAACGGGAACCCTGTCCTTTCCTGCAATGACGCTTGGTATGATCCCTCGGAGCTTGCGGCAAAATGGGAGAGGGCCTATGCCCTTTCCCAAAAGGATTATTACGATCTCCAAACTGGCGATATCATGGAGTTGGAATACTTTTGCAGCATGAAGAGTAAAGTTCCCTGTGCGGCGCTCAAGCGGATTGAGATATGCGAAGCAAAAGGAATGTCCGATAAAGATATTTTGCCATATTACTATATGGCCCTGGATTCAATGCGAAAAATCATACCGGGAAAACGTGGCCTTAATTCCAATTACAAGACGTATACAAATTTTTACAGTGCCTATCTTACGAAGGCCTTCAACGCAAAGGACTATAATAGTGTGTATGTGCTGCTATATGATCTTGGCGAGGAGTATTCAACGCGCAACAAGTGGCTATGCCATCTTTATTCCTTGTATTACCGCCTGAGGATGGAAGAAACGAAGAGCGAGAGGAAAATCAAGAAGTTCAAGAAGCGGATAGTCGAGCTTGAGAACCAAACTCGAGACGGTAATTACATTAAGGTCGAAGACGAGGAAGCCCAGCAGCTTGTTGACCGCTTGAGCGAAATCCTGAGTCACGAGATGACGGTCTCATTCAACAAGCTTGAGGGGGAGTGAGCTGCTTCCCAAGAAACAGGCCCGAAAAAATGTGCTGTCTGCAATTTCTGAGCGGCAGCGGGGCAGATTACGTACATGAAATGCCCCGTTCTCTCATTCGGATTCCCTCCCGCTGACATACATCCGTCCACTTGGTACCAGCGCATCACCTGCCCGAGTGACGCTTCTCACCCGTCAGAGTGACGGCTCTCACCCGACCGAGTGACGCTTTTCACCCGCCCGAGTGACGGCTCTCACCCGACCGAGTGACGCCTGGCTACCGTCCATGTGGGGAAACAAGTCCTCCATACACTCCGGCATGGTGGCCGGCATTAATCCTGCCTTACTTTTCGTTCACCAGCTTTCCGGTCATGTGTTCGATCGTCATCTCAAGGCAGAGGACGCGGTTCTTCGCATGTTCCCACTCAATCTGAACCGATTCTGCCGTCGGATGATATTTTGCCCCGAGCTTGCAGACCTTCTCCTTTGTCGTTTCAAAATCCACGACCTTTTTTATCCGGCCAAAGCAGACTACGCTCGTGATGTTCAGTGCCCAGTCGCCTTCTTTCTTAAAACCCTGATCCATCACGCAGAAGGAAGCCTTGTCACATTTTTCGATCGCGTCAATCTTGTGGCCTTCCTTCGCGCAGTGAAAATATATTTTGCCGTCGTCCTCGTCATAGAAAAAATCCATGGGAACGGTATAGGGGTAGCCGTCATCGCCGATCAGGGCAAGCACCCCCCGCCACTCGTTTTTCAGAATCTCAACGCATTTTTCGCCAGCGACCTGCTGTCTGAACCTTCGCATTTGTCTAAACATGCTGCACCTCCATCATCTCCCAGTCAAAACATCTTACGTAATTCTTATTGGGGAACTCGCATTCACGGTTCCAGGGGCGGTCAAAAACCATGACCTTCAGGTCAGGAAGGTGCTCGAAGAACTTGAATGCGCAGGGAGAATCCTCCACGGCATAATCAAAATGCATTTTGTAGTAATCCTCAAGCTCAAGGTTGAAGCTGCTGCCCTTCATGAAGTTGTCGCGGCCGTATTTGTTCAGGCAGAACAAGGGAATCCGCTCCAGTCCATGCCGGTCAAGCCATTCCCGCGAAGCCTCGTAAGCGCTGACGGGGCGGCCCGTTATTATCTTTACGTCATGCCCTTCATCAAGCCAGCGGCTGACCGCCTTTACCGCGCCCGGCGTCTCCTCGTATAACAAAAGCTCCTCCGGCCTGTGGGCATGAAGCATCATCTCGTCATACTGCCCGTCAGTCAGGGAAAAAGATTCCTTCAAGTTGAAAAACCTTATTCGCTCGTATGGTATGTCCAGCCCGAACATCTCCGCCACAAGATTGGAAAAGTAACGTGAAGTCTCACAAAGGCAATCATCGAAATCAACGTAAATATTCATGTTCTTCCCTTGCTCTCGTCACTGCGCATGATAGCACAAGCCGGGGAAAGAATCCAGCTGCGCGTGAGGACCGCTTTATTCGTATAAGCGACGATTTGTTATTAAAATCGTGTTTTAGTATTGACAAGTTTGCAAAAATAGCGTAAGCTCTAGATAAGCAACGTGTTGTTGCTTAATAAACGGAGGAATTATGAAGAAACTTATCTCAGCACTTTTGCTCGGAGGACTGGTTATGACAGGAACTTTGACCGCACAGACCGGCACGGCGA
>CAMNGY010000291.1 GCA_946538795.1 uncultured Treponema sp. | reverse complement strand
GAGAGGCTCGGTGAATTCTCTGTAAAACACCGCAAGGAAATCCATGTCTATGTGGATGCCGTTTCGGGAAGTATTGTCCCCTACTACAACATGCTGGACTACGACAACAGCTTCAGGTATGCATCCGGGAAAGATGATCAGTCCGGAAAATTCCTGTTCAAGGAAGTCTCTACCGCCGGAACGGAGACGGATGACTGGCAGGAAGCGTACAAGCTCCATTACTCGGAGACCTATAACAGGGTTCCCGAATGCGATGATGTCACCGCCATGCTCCACAAGCTTTTTCCTAAGAAGGACGGAATCTTTGCCCGGATGGACATGGATCAAAGCACGAAAAGGAATTTCCGCTGGATTATGATCGATATCATGCAGCCGGAAGGCTCGTCCAGAGACTGGGTGCTGACCGATGGCTTCGGACATATCAGCACTTTTTTCTCCTGCACAAAGATAAGCGATCCGGATGACAGCCGGTTCATATCCTCTCTCCGCAACAGGGTTCAGGTCAAAACGAACGAGACGGAAAAAAGCCTCGTGCTGCCAGACAGGAAATACCCTAAGCTTCATGACAAACTTGTTTCCGCCCAGAAGTGCATAACAGATTTGGAAAGCTTGGTCGTAGACTCACCGGACAAAGAAGAAGCCCTGCTTTCCGCCATGACGGATTCCCTTCTTTTCTTGACGCAGCTCGCAGAATGGGTACTGTTCTATATCCTGCATGACAAGAAAAATGAATACAGGGCCAGAGAAGTCCTCTCCAACTTCATGAAGTTCAAGGACAACAAAAGCTCCTTGCATATCATCGGAGGGATAGCAGCGAAATCCGCCCGCAGACTTGGATTTGAGTGCAGGGCGGAAGAAAAGAAATCCCTCAAGCAAAGCTATGGGAAATTGCTGTATGCATTCAAGGAAGTTCCGTCCCTGTTCGCGCTTTTGGACATCCTTCTTATCGCCTTTGAGAAGGAACCATGGTTGAAAGGATTCGCAAAGGAGTGCCCGGGTTTCCTGTCCGTGCTCACGGACCTGAACATAGGCCGTAACAAAAGCTTTCATTCCGGAAGCGTGGTCGGGACACGGAAAGAGTTCTCAGGCTATATAGAAAGAGCTTATAAAGAAATCCTTGTCCTTATGAAAGAAGGGCTTGGAGTGGAAGTGGATACGGCGAACACACTTTCCTATGCGGAAATACTTGCAGTGCAGAATGAGCGCGATGAAGCCATAAGCCGCATGGAAGAGGAACTGGGGTTCTCTCTCTGCCACACGCTGGACGCAAATCTTGTCCGCTTTGTCACGGACATGGAACGCAGGGGAACAGAGCCGGGAAACTTGAGCAATGCGATTATACTCGACCAGTACAAGATTCTGGAGAATCTTTTTGTCTCCGCAAACGAATCTTTGGGTGATGAATTGCGGAACACGGACTGGAAGGAGAAAGCCCGGTCGGCGGGATTCGAGCTTTCAGAAACGAACGAGTTCAGGTCCATCCGGGAGACGAACAAGGAGAGAATCAGCCTGGCCTTGGACAGAAAGCCGGCCTCAATGAACGCGGCCTGCATAGCCTTCTGCACGCTTGCCGACATCGGGCTGCTGAAGGGCATCGCCGGACAGTGGAAGTCCATGCTGAAGGACGTGAGCTACATCGCTTCAAAACGTGCCCACGGGGAGATACCTGCCAGCATAGATGCCAGACGGGCACTGGAGATGAAAGCTCGCATCATCTGTCTGATTAAATTCTTCACGGAAAACGGATTTTTTTCAGTGAAAAGTGTCAACTGACAGAGAAAGTGACGCTTGTATAGGATAGATTGAATTTTTAGGAGCATAGTATGGCAGGAACAGAAAAAACTTACACTCACGAGCAGGTTGAGAAACTTATTTCTCAGTCAAAAGTCAACATTGAAAAGCTCAAGCTGGATGTCGCTGACCGTGATGAAAAGATAAAGGAGCTGAGAGGACAGTTGTCTCAACTTGAGAAGGAAAGAAAGCTTGTGCAGGGAAAAAACGAGGAACTCAAGAGCAGAGAAGCTGAGCTTTTGCCCAAGGAGAAAGCCCTTGTCGAACAGAGACAGAAGCTCATCAACGCAAAGGCATCCCTTGATGCCCGGGAAGTCGCCGTCGCGTCTCAGGAAAAAGCTTTTACAGCGATAAAGGACTCCCTGCTGAGAGCCTCAGAAGAGCTTGCGACAAAGAAAAGCGAGCTTTTCATCAAGGCAGAACAGCTTGCGAGAGAGCTCCACGAGAAGCGCATCGCCGAGACAGAGGCAGATGTCCAGGTTATGAGGGATACCGCAAGGGCCTCGGCGCAGGCTGAGCGTGAGCGCACCATCAAAGCCGCGAACGAGGAGGCCCAGAGAATCCTGGACAAGGCAAAGTCCGACACCGCCGCCATTGAAAGCCAGGTTTCTGAGCTCCGCAAGCAGAACGAAGCGCTTTCCGCGAAGAACACGGGGCTTGCCCAAGAAAATGATATGCTTAAGGCAGACAAAGCGGTTCTCATCTCCCAGATGCAGGCTCAAAAAGATGATTTCGCCAAGATAACCGAAAACTACACAACGACGATGACCGCCTTCGAGACGCTCAAAGTCCAGCTTGCGCAAAGCGGAAAAGGCATCCCTGATTTCTGCAAGGAGATTGCAGGCATGGACATCCGCGAGCAGGAGCTGAACGCGAGGGAGAGTGAGCTGAACGAGCGCGACAGGAAGCTTACGTTCAACGAGCACCGAAACCAGGCGAAAGCTGAGGAGCTTGAGCAGAAGGAAAGTGATATTGACGAGGAAGTGAAGCTCCGTTACCCGGAGGTTATCGCGGACAAGGACCGCGAGATTGGTGAGCTCAAAAAATCGACGGACCAGCTCCGCAATTCCCTGTATGCGAACATGAATATTGTCTCAAAATTCGACGATCTTACCGCCCAGTTCGGAGGAAGGAATCCAGCTGAAATTCTTGCCGAAAACCAAAGGGTCTCACAGGAACTTGCGATTGCCCTTGACAAGCTTAACAACACTCCGTCTTACGCCCTGCAAAAGACAGCAAAAGACTTGCAAGACAAAGAAGAATCCCTCAACGAGCGCGAGAATGCCCTTGCTCAGAAGGAAAGGGAGAACTTGCAGATACAGGACAGATATGCTCAGGTTCAGGCGGAAAACGCCAGACTCCAGTACGACTATGGAAACCTTCAGAAGGACAAAAAGATTGTGGAGAAACAGCTGGAACGCCTGAGGTCGACCTATGAAAATCCCGCTGAACGGGAAGACCGCATAGAGGCAATCAAAAAACCTTTAATTACGGGCAATCTCGCCAGAATGAAGAGTATGGGACTTACGGAGATGGAATGGCTCAAGGGAATCAATGACAAGATTGAGCAGAGCGAGCTGCATTTTCCGCCCCGCATCCTTAAGGCATTCCATACCGCACTCAAGTCATCCGAGATGTCGCCGCTCACGGTGCTTGCTGGCGTGAGCGGTACGGGCAAGTCTGAGCTTCCCCGCCTGTACTCCCGTTTCGGCGGCATCAACTTCCTTTCCGTGCCGGTTCAGCCCAACTGGGACAGTCAGGAAGCCATGCTCATCACCGAGCCCACGCCTCTGCAGCCCGTTGCC